>CANQEF010000004.1 GCA_947594675.1 uncultured Bacilli bacterium | reverse complement strand
TGAACACATAAAGCACTTGCTCCTGCTTGTTCTATCACCTTTGCCACTTCTACTGCATTAATACTATTATAATCCCAACCACTTCTAATTTTCACAGTTACTGGTACTTTAACACTATCAACTACAGCCTTTACTATTTCATAAACTCTAGTTGTATTCTTTAACAAACAAGATCCAGCTCCCGCCCTAATTGCCACTTTAGGTACTGGGCAACCCATATTTATATCTATTATTTTAATATTAAATTTCTCTACTAATATTTTTGCAGCGTCAGCCATAACCTTTGGATTTGCTCCAAATAATTGAACAGCTACAGGAATTTTCAAAGTTTCAAGACCATTTAACATTTCAAAAGTCTTTTTATTATTTCTAACAATAGCCTCACTACTTATTAGCTCTGTAACCGCATAACCAACTCCCATTTCTTCACATATCTTCATATAAGCCGCATTGGATATACCAGCCATAGGAGCCATAACTATTCTATTTTTTATTTTAATATTACCAATTTTAAAGTCCATTTTAATCACCCTTAAAATTCTTTAAAAATTTTTCCTTAAAAAAAGATTTATTTTTGCTTTTTTAATAAATCTCTTATTTCTTCTAATAAAACAACTTCATCTGATTTTTTATCTTCAACTACTTCTTCATGTTTCTTTAACTTATCAAATAATCTTACCATTACAAAAATACACAATGAAATAATTAAAAAGTCAATAATAGATTGAATAAAGTTTCCATAAGCAATTGTTGCATCAGATATTTTAAAACTTAAATCAGAAAAGTTAAGTCCACCTAACAATACCCCAATAGCTGGCATTAGCATATCATTAACTAAACTTGTAACAATTTTTCCAAAAGCACCACCGGCAATAACACCGACAGCCATATCTACAACATTACCACGTGAGATAAATTCTTTAAAAGCATTTGCTTCATTTTTTAATTTTCCTAATTCTTTTTTTCCTAATTCTTTATCAATTTTTTTAGCCATAATTAACCTCCCTGGCATATATTATATTTTTTTTCCTTAAAAAATCAAGTATTATTTATTTTTTCCATGATTAGAAATTTCTACATTAACATTTTCTTCTTTTAACATTTCAGAAGCCATAATATTACGCATATTTTGTTCATAAGAAGAAACTTGAGATAAATAAGCATCCATTAATGCTTTATTAGATAATTGCTTATCTATTTCTTCATCACCCAAACCAATCATTTTAAGATAACTTCTAATTTTCTTTACTTGCTCATCTAACATATCTTTACCTCCTAAAACATAATTCAAGTATAATAATAAATTTAAACTATCGCAAGTAAAATTTTAAAAAAAAAGTAAACACCTTATTCGTGTTCACTCTTACTATTATTTATACATCCAATTCTTTTAATAATTCTGCCTTTGTCATTTTTGAATAATTTTTTATACCTTTTTCTTTTGCTATTTCTCTCAATTTAGTAATTGATAAAGCTTCTAGATTACTTTCATCTTCTTCTGGCATTTTTCCATGTTCAACTAAATAATCTATCTGTTCTTTAGTTAATGTCTCATATTCTAAAAGACTATCTGCTATTAATTTTAACAAATCTCCATTTTTCTTAATAATCTCTGTTGCTTTCTTATGACAATCATTAATAATTTTACGCATTTCCATATCAATTTCATTAGCAACTTCATTAGAAAAATGTTGTGATTTATTGTAATCTCTTCCTAGGAAAACGCTTCCTTCTTGTTGCTCAAATTGAAGTGGTCCTAAATCACTCATTCCATATTCCGTAACCATACTTCTAGCAATCTTTGTTGCTTTTTCAAAGTCATTATGAGCACCTGTTGTAATTTCTCCAAATACTACTTCTTCTGCTGTTCTTCCTCCTAGCAATCCTGTTATTTCTTCTAACAAATCAGTTTTAGTAGAACATAATTTTTCTTCACTAGGAACCATCATGTTATATCCACCTGCAGAGCCTCTTGGAATTATTGTAACTTTTTGAACATCACTAGCATTTCTCAATTTCAAACCTATAACAGCATGTCCTGCTTCATGGTAAGCAACTAATTTTCGATCATTTTCACTATACTTATGAGAAGTCTTTGCTGGCCCCATTAAAACACGATCAGTTGCTTCATCTATTTCACTCATTGTAATAACATCTTTATTTCTTCTAACTGCAAGTAAAGCAGCTTCGTTTAGCAAGTTTTCCAAGTCTGCTCCACTAAATCCTGGTGTTCTTCTAGCTAAATTTTCTAAAGTTATTCCTTCTGCCAAAGTTTTATTTCTAGCATGAACAGCTAAAATTTCTTCACGACCTCTAACATCAGGTAAATTAACTGTTACTTGTCTATCAAAACGACCTGGACGAAGAAGTGCTGGATCTAATACATCTGGTCTATTTGTTGCAGCAATAATTATAATTCCCTCATTAGCTCCAAAACCATCCATCTCTGTAAGTAATTGGTTAAGTGTTTGTTCACGTTCATCATGACCTCCACCTAAACCTGTACCTCTTTGACGACCAACAGCATCTATTTCATCAATAAATATTAAACAAGGAGCATTTCTTTTTGCTTGTTGAAACATATCCCTAACACGACTAGCACCAACACCAACAAACAATTCTACAAAATCAGATCCACTTATAAAATAAAATGGAACATCTGCCTCTCCAGCAACAGCCTTTGCTAATAAAGTTTTACCAGTTCCTGGAGGCCCAAAAAGCAAAACACCTTTTGGTATTCTAGCACCCAATTTTTGAAATCTTTTTGGATTCTTCAAAAAATCAATCAATTCTTTAACTTCTTCTTTTTCCTCTTTTAAACCAGCAACATCAGCAAAAGTAACCTTATCCCTATCACTAGTTAATTTAGCCTTACTCTTACCAAAATCCATAGAATTTCTATTACCAGCTAATTGTTTATTAAAAAACCAAAAAGCAATACCTACCAATAGCACAAGTGGTAAAACATTAATTATAACTAGCCAGAATGAAGAAGATTCTGGATCAGGCTTAGTAGTAAATTTAAAATCTTGTTCATCACTAGCATTTACTATTCTACGCATAACTTCCTCACTCAATGGAAGTCTTGCTGTAAAATATTGATTTTTCTTATATCCCTCTAATTTTCCTGTAGCCTCATAAGTATAAGCATTTCCTCTAGTGACAATTTCCAACTCTGTAATTTTTTCTTTATCCAACTTATCAATAAATTCATCGTAAGTTAGTATCTTTACATCGGTATTTAAAACATTAAAAGTATAATAAACACCAAGCATTATAATTATTAAGAATAAATATGGAAGTAAGCCCTTCTTTATATTTTTCTTATCTATACCATTATTCATGATTTTCCTCCTCAGTCATATTTCAATACTATATCATAACTTTCATTTCTTTTTTTGTCAAATTTTGATTTTTTTAAACCCGGTATCCAAACTACCTCTCCTTTAGAATCTACAACTACTGGCCATACATCCCTTTTTTCCAAAGATATTTTCTTATCGATAAAAATATCCTTTATTTTCTTAGAACCATTTAAGCCCTTAACTTTCATCTTATCACCAAATTTTCTCGATCTAACGATAAGAGGCAAACTAATTTCCTGACTATTAAGTCTACACACATTGTTACTATTATCATCGACATCATTTATTTTTTCAATTACCCTATTATTAGGCAATAAAGCACAAGATTCCAGTTCAATCTCATAACTAGTTATTTCAAATGTATCACGTTTTAATTCTAACACATTATACATCTTACTAGCAATAACTTCATTAGGCAAATTTACATAACAATTAGCCTTCTTACTATTAATTAAACTAAATATTAAATCAATATGTTTATCATTAAGTAAAATTAAATCATCTTGATAAAATTCACCTAACATGTAGTAAATTATTTCCTTTTGAATAAATTCATCTTCCAAAAGAAACTTATTAATTAAAATTTTTTCACCATCTAAAACTCTTTTTAAAGATTTGTCTCTTTCCTTTTCTATAAATTTATAAGCATTATGCAAACTATCACTAAATTTATAAAATTTTATATGAACATTATCATCCTCTTCCTTTAAAAAAGGAAGTACATATTTACGATATCTATTTCTAGTATACTTATCCTTACTATTTGAATCATCTATAAAATATTTAACCCCATTTTCCTTATCATATAAAAGCAACTGATCCTTAGTAAATTTTATTAATGGTCTAACTATCTTATAATTACCCATATCAACAATTTTTCTAAAACCACTATAACCATTTAAGTTAGATCCCCTAACCAAACGCATTAAAATAGTTTCCATTAAATCATCACCATGATGAGCCGTCATCAAATAGTTAGCTTCATATTTTTCCACCAACATTTCAAAAAAATTATATCTAATATTTCTAGCTTCATTATGAAAATTATCATCACCATATTCTTCAATAACCATACTTTCAAATATTAAATTCTTTTCCTCACAATATTCTTTTAAAAACTGCTCTTCAATAGCACTTTGCCTTCTAACATTATGATTAACATGAGCAACTATTAAACCCAATTGATATTTTTCCCTAATTTTCAGCAACATATCTAATAACGCCATTGAATCAGGACCAGTAGAACATCCAACAACTATCTTATCATTTTTAGAAAATAAAAAAACATCATCTAATTTTAACATAGGCACTCCTTATTTTAGTAAAAAAAAGAATAACAATATATTATTCTTCTGGTATTTTTATAATATACTCTCCATCCTTTGAATATAAATACTTTTCTCTGGCATATCTTGCTATATAATCAGGATCTTGTAACTTATCAGCATCAACTCTAAGTCGCTCTTCTTCCTCCTTCAAATCAACAAGTTTCTTTTCCAAAGATTTCTTTTCCTGATACTTTTCAAATATTTCTATCCAATATCTTCCTATAGTAAAAGTCATAACTACAATAATAGCAATCGAACCTAAACCCAAAAACAAAAAGCGCCTTTTCTTTAACTTATTACTTCTAGCCATAACTTCACCTACTTTCCTAAACCACATTATACAAAAAAAAAGAAAGATTTTAAAGCTTAATTAAATGAATTTACAAAATGTTTACACTATAAAATCTAATAAATTACTCTTATTTTACCTTCATAATAAACAAATACTCTTGGCTACCGCTTAATTTTAGTATTATTAATTTTTCTCAAAAGAAAAAACAAATAAAATCCAAGGAAAAATAATAACAAAAAATAATAATGCAAAATAGCCTCATTAATTTCTTTCAAAATAAAAAAATACAATAACCCCATAAAAGTAAAAAACAAAAAATTACTAAGTATTTTTCTTTTTTTACTACCTAAAAATAAAAATCTATAATTTAAATTTACCAAAAATGCAAAGAAAATACCAAAAAGAAAAGAAAAAAGCATGCTAAGTATTTGAATCTTTAAATTCATTATTTAAATAATCTATTTAAAATACTTTCATCCTTATTTTTCTTTGCATTTTCATCCATATAGTTAATAGAATTAACTAATCCCTTAATAGTTACATTTCCTTGTAATGTATCAAGTTTTATTAATTCTAAACCTTCACCCTTTACTATTAAATAACCCATTATAGTTTCCAAAATAAACTGCGAATTATCAAAATTATCAATTTTTTTAACTCCTGTAATAACTAAATTTTTTCTTTCCAACAAACTAATACTATGATTATAACTACTTATATTATTTTCTTTTTCCATAATGTCCTCCTAAAAAATAATATGCAAAAAAAAATTTTTTATTACAAGAAAAAAAACTACCCACTGGTAGTTAATAATTATTCCTCTTCTTCAGGTACTTCTTCTGCATTTTCATAAGCATCTAAAATTGCTTCTTCGAACATAGAACGAACTTCAGGATTAATAGGATGTGCTATATCACGATATCCTCCAGTAGCAGTTTTTCTACTAGGCATAGCAATGAATAAACCGTTATCTCCTTCAATAACACGAATGTCATGAACTGCGAAACTATCATCAATTAAAACTGACGCTATTCCCTTCATACGAGATCCTTCTTTTTCAATTTTACGTACATTTACAGATGTAATCTTCATACGAATATTCCTCCCTTATAAAGTAATTGCACTTTATAATTCCATTTTATAATATTAAAATAAAAAATGCAACCACATTTAATTAAGAATTTTTAAATTATCTATTAAAACATCAGTATAACTAAAAGATTTTATTTTTTCATCTTGTAATTTTATAATAAAAATAGCGGGATAAACATCTGTAATCATTCCTTGAAATTCTTCAATCTGATTTCTTGTACCTTTAAATCTAAAAGAGTGCATCATTCCCTTATTATCATTAACAAACTGCTTAACCATTCCTATTGTCATCTTGGATACCCCACATACATAGTACCATTAGTTATCAAGCCACCCATTCCATCACTTCCATATTTTGTTTTTTCAATTAAACTAATTAAATCAATACTTTGATTTCTATCAGACAAAGCTAACGAAGTAGCAATAATGGCTGGATCAAGAGCATGAATATTTATTCTTTTAGGACTTGAGGCAAAGTTTGCTCCAGCTTTAATCAACTCCTCATAATTTGATTGACAAGCTCCGGCAATAACAATCAATTTATCTTGGCTTTTTTCATATTTTCTAACTTCCTTTATAGCTGCAATAAAATTACTCGTGTTTTGATAATTATCAAGATTTTTTATATCATTTTTCTTAGCATAATAAGCATCATGCCCTGTAATAACAACAATATCCGGTCTAAACTCCTTAATTAGTCCTAAAATTTTTGAAGAGATTTCTACTTCTGATAAAGCAAGTCCATTTGCCTTAACACCCATACTCTCATAAAAACTCATACATCTTTCCAAATATTCTTCATCACCATCAATATGAAGAATCTTTCCAGGAAGATAAAAATATTTATTCCTATCCATATCAAGGCCTCTTAAATTAGCCTCAATTATTTTTTTATCATCAGTTGTCTCTTGTTCTTTTGATATAACTAAGTCATCAACATCACTATCTGCATAAAGGCGTAAATCAACACCTTTAAGTAAAGCAATATTTCCATTTATTTCTAAAATTTTAAATAAAATATCATGTTGATGAGATATTCTTGTAACCATATCACCTATTTTAAAATTCATTTAGTCATCTCCACTTAATTCTATGTAATTTTTAAAAAAAAATGAAAAAAACTTCAAATAATTTATTGAAGTCTAAAATTTAACTTATTAGATAAACTACCCTACCTAACAACAACAGCTTTTCTTCCAACTTGATCATAAATTGATTCAAATGTTGCCTTAGGAATAACTACCCTTCCCTTATTCCAAGGATCATTAAGTACATAATTACCTGTCATAGTATTATATCCAATCAATAACATAACATGAAGATTATTTGGTACTTCATACCCCTTATTTTTAGGAGTAGCAAAATTAGAAGTAACATAAACAATTACAGGATTACCATTATTAATTTCCTGTTTCAACTGATCAGATGATGCAGAAGTAATATCAAATACATTAGAATATGATGAATAATTTCTAGCAAAAGTTGCTAAAAAGCTTGGATGAACCCAATGAGGATAAGTATTTGGAGCTATTTCAAATATTGGTCCTACAAAACCAGAATAAGCATCAGCATCACTCTTTGGAATATCAGTAGCAATCTGAGCAAGAGAGACATTTTGTAAATAACCCTTATATTGCAAAGCCATCAATAAGCAAGCTACTTCACAGCCATTTAATACATTATTAGAAACCTGATTTACATAAGGAACATTATTTAAAACTATATAAGATTGCTCAATCTTTCTAGCTAACTCAATTTCATATTCTCTTCTTTCAATTTCTTTTAAAACCTTACCAAGATAAAAATTTAAATCTTCAACAATATCTTTTTGAGGTAATTTTAATACCTTTTCCATAGCCTGCTCATATTGCTGTCTAGAAACATCGTCAATAACATTATTTTTATCAGCATCCTTATATAATAGTTGTACAACTTCTTCAGCATCTAAGATTGCTTGATACTGTTTTTGAATTTCTTGTAACTTGTCTTTTGTCAAAGACTTATAATTCTGTTGTAATTTTTCAAACTTTCCATAAATATTTTGTAAAGAATTAGAATCTACCTTACTACTTAAAACATTATTAATAAAAATATCATCAAGTAATATATCCAATTCAATATAATTTTTTAAATTAGCTAAATCATTTTGCAAAGTCTTTGCCACTTTAATCGTTTTAACTTTACTAGTAACAGTACTAGCTTGTTTTATATCTTGCAATATTAAATTATCTTTAGGAATTTTATCTGAATAATTAATAAATAAATTTTTTACACTTTTCTTAGCCTCTATAATATTTAGTCTTTCAATTTTTTCACTTCTTAGATGATATAAATAACCACCAAAAAAAATAGTAAAAATACTAACTAATATTAAAATAATTCCTATCTTTTTTAATGATTTCATATAACTACCACCTTTAATATGCAATCAGGAAATCTTCTAAAATAAAACTCTATTTACATAAATTTTACTATCCTATTACTACTCTACCTAATTATAGCACTTCTATATTTCCTTGGCTATTTCTTTTTTATATTTTTATAAATTTCTTAATTCTCATTGTAAATACAATTTTTATAATGTGAGTTGTATTTACTTTGAGAATAAGTGTTGTATTTACTTTGAGAATATATAAACTTATGAACTATAGTAAAAATTAATAAATATAATTGCATTTACTTTGAGAATTTGCCAAAAAAGTTAAAAAAATTGGCTTATAAAAAATGCCGATTTTTAGTTGCATTTACTTTTGTATTTTATTTACTGATTTTACTAGTTGCATTTACTTTGAGAATTCACCTATTTTTATAAATTTTTTTTAGCCGCATATAAAGAATTAGTTAAATCAACAAATATTTCATAACTTAAGGCCTCTGCCCTTATATTCAAATCAAAACCATACTTATTCAAAACACTCTCTACAATCTTTAAATTATAATTAACCAAATTATTTTTAATATTTTTCCTCTTATATTGAAAACTATCTCTAATAAGTTTTTCAAAGAAAGAAAAATCAACCAACTCCAATTTTTCTTTTTTTTCAGTAAAAGAAACAACTACACTATCTACATTAGGTTCAGGAACAAACTGTTTTCTAGAAACTAAAAATTCTTTTTTCACATCATAAAAATAATTAAGTAAGACTGTTATAGAACCATATTCTTTCCGACCACATTTAGCTGATAATCTATCACCAACTTCCTTTTGAACCATTAAAACAATCTTTTTAAACTTAAGTCCACTATTAATTAATTTTAAAATAATTGGTGTCGTTATATAATAAGGAATATTACTTATAAAAAACAAATTCTTAAAATCATACTTACTTATATCTTCTGTAATATTAGCTTGTAAAAAGTCCTTAAATAAAACCTCAACATTAAAAAAGCCTTCTAACTTCAAAGCTAATTCTGTTTTTAAATCATCATCTATTTCATATGCCAAAACATTTTTTGCCTGATAAGCCAATTCTTGAGTCATAATTGCTCCTCCAGGACCAACTTCAATAACTAATGATTCTTTATCAACTTGAGCAGCAGCAACTATTCTTTTTACAACACTACTATCCTTTAAAAAATTTTGTCCAAATTTTTTCTTAAACTTAACATCATAATACTTCATATATCTCATCCAAATCTAAAATGAAAAAAGAATAAGTGCTTAAGCATTAATCTTTTTTCTGTTCATTTTTAAAATTGCTATCAAACGATAAAATAGAATCAACAAAGTAGGAATTAAAATACTTAACAAAAAGCCACTTGGTTTAGACAAAAAATTTTGAATAAAACCAATTTTAGGTATTTTTAAAACAACCTTACCGTATATATCTTGCTTTTTTACTATACCTTTATCCTCACTATTGTTGTTATCTCCTTTAGTATAATAAACATAATCACCATTTGCTGCCTTTTCTTTACCTACAATCCTATGTGTAATCGTATAACCATTTACATTCAACTCATCATTAGCAAAAGTAATAATATCACCAATTTGCAAATCTTCATCTGTTACTCTTTTTATTATAACAGCATCATTAACCTTAATAGTAGGTAACATACTTGGTGAGGCAATAACATAAGCACTTAAAAAAGGACTTTTATAATTTCCAGATTTAACATTATACACCAAATCTCCAAAATAAAATGTCAAGAAAGCAAAAACTATAATAAACAAAAACATAACTGCCAACAAAAAAGACTTAGTCAAAAAATGGACATAATAATAAATCTTTTGTAAAGGAGTATACCTTGTTTCTTCTAGGTTTACTCTAATTGATTGAACCAACGTATCCACTTTTATCACCTACTTAAACTAATTATAATACCCCATTAAAAAAAAGACTATTAAATAATAAAAAAAATCTCATACTTTACATAAGACTTTTTTTATTTTACACTAAAATTTTACTATTTTAGACAAAATGCATTTAAATAACCACCTAAATTATTTAGCTTTACCAACAACACTTACTTTTATACTATAACTTGGAGAAACTCCTTCAGCAAGTAATGCAGTATCAGCAAGCCACATTCTAAGGCGATAATTTTCCGTAATATCCTTAGTAGTACTATCTTTATAAATAATCATCGCACCTCTTGGAGTACCTAACTCACTTTTAGCTTTTAATCCCGAAAAAGCTATAGGTTCTAAAACCTGCTCATAAGTACCACTATTTTGCTTTTCCAAATAAATTCGAATATCCTCATCTTTTATAGTTGGAGTATTACCATACTTTTCAACATATATCTCATAATCTATTTCTGAAGCCTCATCAAACTCTGTATTAACAGTAAAATCAAAAAATTGATCTGCACTATTTAAAGTCATGCCCACAGCATCAGTAGTAGGTGATACACCTGATATACTAAAAATATTTATATCATCAGTATAAGATAAAGTTACCTCTCCACCATCTCTTTCTTCCTTTTTAACTTCCTCAGTTCTATTAAAAAATATAAAACAACTAATTATTAAAATAATAGTACATACTGAACAAATTCCTATCATTAAATAAATAAATTTTCTTGAACCCTTTTCTTCTTTCATAACTTCCTCCTAATAAACTCTAACTCCTAAATCAAATTTAAAGGCTTTTTTTTCTATCTCCACACCACTTGAATCAGATAACCAAACACGCAATTTATATTTTTTTTCAGCAAACTTATCTATATTTCCTCTATATAAAATCTTATTACCCGGATTTTCCTTGGAAACTCGTAATGAATTATAAGAAGGAATAATACTACTATCAAATCCTTCCATAGCAACATCATTCATATCAGTCAAATATAACTTTATATAGTTAGTGTCTATTTCATTATAAACTTCACTTTTTTTCAAAAAAATTTCGAAATTAGAGGCAATTCCAGACTCCTCTTTAATAGAAAATTCAACATACCCTTGAATTCCCTTCTTAGTACCTTGTCCGTCTAACTTCTTACCTACCTCATCAGCTATTGGCAACGTGTTTTCTAAATAAATCTGTTTCTCGTCTGTTATAAAATGTATACCTACTTCTCCATTTCTTTTAGAAAACAAATTTCCATTAAAAATTACTATACCAAATATAATTGCAGCAATCACTAAAAAACATATTATAAAAACAATAAAATAGCTTTTTTTTGTATAACTACTCACAACTAACCTCCTTAAACCCCATATCTAGTTATAAGATTATCATAAAAACTATCCTAAGTCAAATATATCTTGGGCATTTCGAGTAGTCTTTTCGCCAACTTCATCGACGGAAACACCACACACATCAGCTATCTTTTCAGCAATATATTTTAAATATTTAGAACTATTTTTTTTACCCCTAAAAGGCTCTGGTGTCAAGTAAGGACTATCCGTTTCTAAAACAATATTTTCCAAACCGATATTCTTCACTACCTCACTCAATTTACTGTTTTTAAATGTTATTACTCCACCTATTCCTAATTTATAACCCATCTTTAGATATATTTTAGCCACTTCCAAACTACCACTAAAGCAATGTATAACACCCTTTACTTTATATTTATTTAAAATATTAATTGTATCATTAACTGCATCTCTACTATGAATCACTACCGGTAAATTTAATTCTTCGGCTAACCTCAACTGCATTTCAAATAGACTAATTTGCTTATCCCGATTATTTTTTTCATAATGATAATCAAGTCCAATTTCGCCAATACCAACAACTTTCTTAGTACTCTGTACTATTTTTTTTAAATTATTAATATCCGAATTCTTTATTTTTTCGACTTCTTCTGGATGATAACCAATTGTTATAAAAACATTATCATATTTCTTACAAATATCCAAAGCCTCAGCTATCCCCTGATTGTCACACCCTGAAATTATAATTTTATCAACTCCAGCCTTTTTATTCTCATTAATAATTTCACTTATATCATCATAATATTCATGACTCAAATGGCAATGAGTATCTACAAACAAAACTAACCACCTACTTTACAAAACAAACTACTCAGGGAAAAATTTTTCCTTATCAATTCTTTGAAATAATATCTCAGCATTACCTAAAGAATAAACATTATCATCTAAATAATGAAAATCCTTTTTAAAACAATTAAGTTGTTTCAAAATATTAGAACTTGTACTAGGCATAAATGGTTCTAAGAAAACAGCACTTACCCTTATTGCCTCAAGCAAATTATATAAAACTGTTTCTAAGCGATCTTTTTGATCCTGATTTTTAGCTAAAACCCAAGGAGTAGTTTCATCAATATACTTATTACTTGCCCTCAAAACATTAAATATTTCTGTAATGGCATCACTTACTTGTAAATTATCCATTTTATCATAGATCAAATCTTTTAGCATATTAATACCGCTTACAAAAGAATCATCCAATGAATCAGTTACTTTAGTATTATGAATGCTACCTTCAAAATATTTATGTCCCATTGAAATAGTCCTTTGCACTAAATTTCCTAAAACATTTGCTAATTCACTATTTATTTTATCTATAATTAATTCATAATTAATATTACCATCTGATGCAAAAGGTATTTCATGAAGTAAATAAAATCTAACAGCATCAACTCCAAACTTTTCCACTAAGTCATCAGCATAAATAATATTACCTTTAGACTTGCTCATCTTATCAGAATTCATAAGCAACCACGGATGACCAAATACTTGTTTTGGCAATGGTAAATCTAAGCTCATTAAAAAACAAGGCCAATATATAGTATGAAATCTAATAATATCTTTTCCAATTAAATGTAAATCAGCCGGCCACTTATACTTAAATTCTTCAGTAGATTCATCAAAATCAAAACCTATATTCGTAATATAATTAGTTAAAGCATCCAACCAAACATAAACTACATGTTTTTGATCAAAATCCACAGGAATTCCCCATTTAAAAGATGTCCTTGAAACACACAAATCTTGCAACCCGGGCTTTATAAAATTATTAATCATTTCATTCTTCCTAGCTGTAGGCTGAATAAATTCAGGATGCTCCTCAATGTATTTTTCTAATTTTTCCTGATATTTAGATAACCTAAAGAAGTATGCCTCCTCCTCCTTAAGCTGAACCTCTCTTCCACAATCTGGACACTTACCATCAACTAGCTGACTTTCTGTCCAAAAAGATTCACAAGGAGTACAATAAAGTCCCTTATATTCTCCTTTATAGATATCACCTTTCTCATACATAAACTTAAAAATATGTTGAACTACTTTTTCATGATTCGGATCTGTTGTTCTAACAAAACGATCATAGCTTGTATTCATAATATCCCAAATACGCTTTATTTCGGTTGAAACATTATCAACAAATTCCTTTGGAGTCAAATTTGCCTCCTTAGCCTTTATCTCAATTTTTTCACCATGCTCATCAGTACCTGTTTGAAAATAAACATCATAACCTTGTAATCTTTTAAATCTTGCTATAGCATCAGCAAGAACAATCTCATAAGTATTACCAATATGTGGCTTTCCTGAAGTATAAGCAATTGCCGTTGAAATATAATATTTTTCTTTCATTTGTTCCTCCTTATAAAAATAAAAAAGTTATTTAAATATAAGGACGAATTACTCGCGGTACCACCTTACTTTATAATAACTTTCTATTATACACTTTCAAATAGTTAACGCCTATTAACGTCTATATCTACATATCGATATAACTGTTCCAAAGCCATATTCTATGATTAATTAATACTCAATTCCACCATACGAGCTCTCTTTAAATAATTAAATATCATAAAACTCTTTTTCACAACATTTATGGACATAGTATATCATATAGATTTTTATTCTTCAACAGCTTTTTCAAAAAAATTAACTATGAAATTAACTATCTTCTCATCTAAATCATCTACTTTTTCCTTATCTGATAATATACAAACTACTCCTATAACATCACTATTTACCAAAATTGGTGCCGCAATAAAAGAAACTTTTTCTGACATACCTTTAGCTAATTCTAAGTGAGTAAAATCACTTTCAACTACTTTTTTCCTTTCAGACATAATATTTTCTATATAACTAGAAATAGCTTGATTTAAATAATCATTTTTATACTTTGCACTAGTAGAAATGATTTTTTCTCGATCATAAATAACTATTTCCTTGTTAAAATTACTAGAAATAATATCTATTAAAATATTGGCCATCTTATTTAACCTAGTAAAATTAGAATATTTCTTCAAAATAATACTTTCATCTTCAATAAATATCTCCAATTGTTCAAAAGCCTTAATCCCCAAATTTCTTCTTATTTCTTTAGGAACAACCACTCTACCTAATTCATCAATTCTTCTTACAACTCCAGTTGCTTTCATATACTAATCTCCTTCTCATATATAGTTTGAGAAAAGAAAAAAGATTTATACTATTTTTCTAAATCTTCTTTTAAAAGTCTTGAATTTCTTAATGTAAATAAATATCTTTCTCCTTGTTCTCTAATACTATTAATCAAAGTCGTGTCCTTAACAATCTCTTTAAATTCAACACTATTCAATATTTGTCTTTGATAAGTACCCTTCAAATATTTAACAATTTCATCAAACATTTTTTTCTTCAAATCCTCATCTTCTTCTTTAAAAACATTATCCATTTTAGTAAATATTTCCTGGTCTAAAGCACTAAGTAGTGATTGTTTCAACAAATTTTTATTTTTTTTGTTTATAGAAACAAAATCTTTTTTAGTTAATTTAAAAACATTATTATCATTTAGATAAACATATTTATCAACCTTTTCAGTCAACTCTTTCTCACGAATAACCTTAATCTCCTTTAAACACTGGATAAGATTATTCCGATAGTTTTCTACAATCTCATCTAAACTTTTAGTATTAATAATAGATTTATTTTTTTTAGAAATATCTAAAAATTTTACTTTTATCAAATCCATTGTCTCCAAGGGAGGCTTTTTTAATAATAACATAATATCTTCATCAACTAACGTGCTAGTATTTTTTTTTATATTCTCTATCATAGCATTTTTATAATTATCAAAATGTTGTTTCTTCAATAATTCAACTTCCATTTCCATTATACATACACTCCCAATATCTTAAATTTACTAATTTAAAACACTTTAGTCAAGAACATTTCCATATTTTTTACATATTTTATCCAAAAGTGAAACCAAATAATACACTGGATGCTTTTCCAACTTAATTATATCCAAAACTATGATTAAACCATTATTTGCACTTACAAATCTAAACATATTTGAAACATAAAATGCCTCCATAAATATTTCTTCCATATCGAGCTTATTAACTATCTCGGAATCAAAAAACAATTCAATTGAATTTCTAGTTTGCTTAACTTTCCTTATTTTTAATTTAAAAGCTAACTTTTCAAACCATTCTTCATACATATAAATAATCATATCTTCATTAAGTTTTCCAAAGCGATCTTCTAATTCTTCCTTTACTTTATTAAATGTTTTTTCATCCTCTACTTCGTTAATCAATCTATGAATATCAATTTTTAAATCATCTTCTAAAACATAATTATCATCAATATGTGTCGTAACATTAAGAAGTGGTTGTGAATTATCATCTAAATCATTTTCAGAAGACAAATTCTTTTCCTTCATAACCTCATCATTAAGCATTTTTAAATATAAATCAATACCAACTGAATCAATAAATCCAGCTTGCTCACTACCTAAAATATCACCTGCTCCACGTATAGATAAATCTCTTGTTGCTATCGAAAAACCACTACCTAACTCTGTAAACTCTTTAATAACATTCAATCGTTTCACAGCAGTTTCAGTAAGTACCTTAAAAGGCCTATACATCAAATAGGCATAAGCAAACTTATCACTACGACCAACACGTCCCCTAATTTGATATAATTGACTTAATCCAAATCTATCAGCATCCATTATAATTAACGTATTAACATTAGGTATGTCAATACCAGTTTCTATAATCGTAGTACACAATAAAATATCATACTCTCTATTAATAAAATCATAAATTCGACTCTCAATATCAATTTTTGTCATTTGCCCATGAACTATAGTAATTCTAGCCTCAGGAATTAGATTTTTTAATTTAACAGCCTCTTCTTCAATAAATTCCACCCTGTTATACAACACAAAAACTTGGCCATCTCTTGACATTTCCTTATAAATAGCATCCTTTAAAATTTGATTATTTTCTTCTAACACATAAGTTTGTACAGGATACCTATTCATAGGAGGTGTTTCTATTAAAGAAAGACTTCTAATACCAACAAGAGACATTTGTAAGGTTCTAGGTATAGGAGTAGCTGTCAAAGTTAAGACATCAATATTTGTTTTATATTGTTTTATCTTTTCTTTGTGCATTACACCAAACCGTTGCTCTTCATCAATTATTAATAAACCTAAATCTTTAACTTTAACATCATCACTTAAAAGTCGATGCGTACCAAAAACTAAATCTATCGTACCATCCTCCAATCCACTCAAAATCCTTTTAGTTTCTTTAGGAGTAGTAAAACGATTTAAAATAGCAATTGATACAGGAAAATTTTTAAATCTCTCCTTTGCATTATTATAATGTTGATTAGAAAGAATAGTTGTAGGACATAAAAATAATACTTGCTTTGAATCCAAAATAGCCTTAAATGCAGCTACAAAAGCAACTTCTGTTTTTCCAAAACCCACATCACCACACAAAAGTCTATCCATAGGAACAGGTTTTTCCATGTCCGATTTAATCACATCTATTGCTTTTCTTTGATCTGGAGTTAATTCATAAGGAAAGTCTTTTTCAAAATCTTCAGACATTTTAGAATCTTTTGAAAAAGCATAGCCAACTCTTTTTTCTCTTTCCGCATAAAGCTTTAATAATTTAGAAGCGACATCCTGTACCTTATTCTTAACACGAGCTTTTGTTTTCTTCCACTCACTACCACCTAACTTACTAATTTTAGGAACAATTCCTTCTTTACCTGAATACTTTGTAAGCAAATCTATTTTCTCAACAGGTATATAAATTTTATCTGTATCTTGATATAAAATCTCTAAATAATCTTTGCTAATTCCATTAGAAGTCAATGTTTTAATACCATTGTATATTCCAATTCCATGTATATCATGAACAACATAGTCACCTACTTCTAATTTCGATACATCCTTTATCGTTGAAGAATAACGATATTTTGTAGAATAATTCTTCTTTTTCTCTTTAAAGGAAAATAACTCTGCCGCAGTTAAAAAAACTAAATCCTTATATATAAATCCCTGAGAAGAATTTCCTTCTAAAAGATTAACTTTATTCTTTTCAATTTCCGAAAATGTTGCATTCACAGTATTTATATTTAACTTTTTTGCTATACTATGCAATTGATAATTTTTTAAACAAACAACCAATGTCATACCATCATCAATCCACTTATGAAAAAATTTATTAATAATATCAACATTTTCGGAAAAATTATTAATACTTTTAACTTTAAAATCAACTAATTTTGAAATCATTTTTGAAGAAAAATTATTTAAGCTCATATAATAAACAGGAAAATCAACAGAAATATCTTTAAAATTAAACATATAATCCATTTTAAAATTTATATCTTTTTCTGCTTTATAAGTAGAAACCTCATTCATTATATCTAAATAACTAACTTCTAATTGCTCATAATCTTTAAAAAAAGTTATTGTATCTCCCAAATAACCTAATATATTAGTAACTTCTTCATATTTTTGTAAATACTTTTGCTTACCAAATTCTTCATCAGCTACCTCTTTATCTGTTAAAAATTCAAAATAAGGTTTTAACTTAATAGAATCTATTTTTTTTAAAGATTTCTGAGTATCTGCATCAAAATAACGAATTGACTCTATCTCATCATCAAAAAATTCAATTCTAACAGGATTTTCTTCATCAACTGGAAAAATATCAATTATAAAACCTCTAATTCCAATTTCTCCAGTTTTATTAACTATAGTGTCCCTAACATATCCAGCAGCTATAAGTTTTTTACTAAGTTCATTTGGAGATACTACATCCCCAACTTTTAACTCGATAATAAAGCTATCATAAGTATTCTTACTAGGTAAAAAACGCAAAAAACCCATCAAATTAGTAACAACAATTTGTTTACTATCACTTAAAATCTTATTAATTGTCTCTAACCTACTAACTCGTAAATCAGGAGAAATAGCTAAAGCCTCACTAGTTAAAAAATCATCCATGGGAAACAAGCAAACATTATTAGTATAATTGCTTAAAGAAGAATAAAGCTTATTTGCCTCAAACAAGCTATTAACAACAACTAATATATTTTTATTTTCTTCACAAAAAACTTTATTTAAATAAATACAAAAAAATTCGTCAGTAAGACCTGTCATACCCATATTTTTTTCAAGCTTTATATCAATAAAATTATTAAAAAACTGCATAACCATCACCTATTTTTTCGATTATATTTATTCATTAAATCTAAAAAAGAAAGTTGAAAATACTCATCAATTACATTACAAAGATCATCAAATAATTTGTCATACAACCTTAAAGTATCAATATTCATAGTACCTAATACATAATCCTTTGTAGCAATACTTTTATCATTATTAATACCTATTTTAAGTCTTTTGTATTCATTAGTATTAAGAGAAAACTCAATGTTTTTTAACCCATTATGTCCTCCACTTGAACCCTTATCACGTAACTTAAAATTTCCAATATTTAAATCAAGATCATCAGAAATAATTAAAATATCTTCAATCGCAATTTTAAAATAATTAACATATTTACTTACAACTTCACCAGACAAATTCATATAAGATTGTGGCTTTAAAAATATGACTTTTTCATCAAATAAAATACTTTGAATATATAAACCATTAAATTTAAAATTCCAATTATTACTAATGTTTCTTTTTGAAATGTATTTATCAAGCATCATAAAACCAATATTATGCCTAGTCTTTTCATATTCTTTTCCAGGATTACCTAATCCAACAATTAACTTCATAAAAAACTCCCTTCACTTATTATTATGATACTCCATATACACAATAGATTTAGAGACATTTCTCTCTTTAGCAACTAATTTAATAGCATCTTTTTCTGACATGCCATCACTTGTATACAATTTAACGTGCTCATATATAGTAAACTCATCATAATTTATACCTTGTTTATTACCTTCAACAATAATTACAAACTCACCCTTTAATTCAAAAACACTATTAACTAAATCTAACAATGGCCCCCTAATATATTCCTCATGAATCTTGGAAAGCTCACGCACAATTGTAGCATTCCTATTACCAAACACTTCCAACATATTCTTCAAAGTACTATTCAAGCGATGAACACTTTCATAAAAAATTAATGTAAATCTAATATTTTTTAAACTTTGTAATTCCTTCTTTTGTTTAAAATCTTTAGCATTCAAAAAACCATAAAATAAAAATTTAGAAGATTCAATGCCAGAAGCTATCAATGCAGGAACAAAAGCAGTAGCACCAGGTAAACTAATAATATTATAATTATTTTTAATTACTTCCCTAACAATAATATAGCCAGGATCACTAATAATTGGAGTGCCTTGATCCGTAACCAAACCAATATTTTTTCCGTTATTCAATTCACTAATAACATATTTTTTTATTTTTTCCTCCTTATATTCATGACAACTAACCAATTTTTTCTTAATTTGGTATTTATTAAGTAACTTAGAAGTCTCTCTAGTATCTTCACACAAAATAAAATCTACCATTTTTAAAGTATTTAAAGATCTTATCGTAATATCATCCATATTTCCAATAGGAGTTGGTATCAAATATAAACTAGCTTTTCCATCATAACTTTTTTGAATCATTTTAAAACCTCCACCAATAAATTTTTATACTCTTGAGTATAATTTCCAGAATCATCATAAAGAATTAGAGGATTTTCAACTGTCAACCCCAATTTACCATTATTTTGTCCTTCAATTAAAACCAATTTTGAATTTTTACTAGAATTCTCATAAACAAATCTAATTCTTTTTGGTTCAATACCATTAATCCTATACAAGTCTATTATTTCTAATAATCTTTCAGGTCTATGTACCATAGCAAAGTTTCCATCATTACTTAAAATCTTTTTTACACTAGAAAACAAATCTTGTAAATTAATCATAACCTCATGACGAGCAATTAATTTTTGCCTAGAAGTATTAAAAAAATTTTTTTCAGCATTTACCCGAAAATAAGGAGGATTACATACTACTAAATCAAATTTATTAATATTCTTAGAATTACTTGAAAAGTCTTTAATATCTTGATTTATAATTTCAAATTTATCTTCAAGTCCATTTAAATTAATAGATTTCATTGCCAAATCACATAATTCTTGCTGAATTTCTACACCTAAAATTTTTTGTTTCGTTCGTAAAGATAAAATTAAGGGAATGACACCATTACCACAGCCCAAATCAACTATATTTTTATCACTTGCCCTTATAGTAGCAAAATTAGCTAGCATAACACTATCAAGTGAAAAACTAAAATAATCTGTATTTTGATAAATTTTTCTATTCTTATACCCCAATATATCATTAACTACTTCCATTACTTTTCTTCCTTAAAAAATTCAATTATACCTTTATCTCCCAAATCAACCTTATATGACTGTTTAAATATATCAATATCCACAACCTTACCCATACCCATATCAGTAGAAGCCATCATTCCAATTTTAGGTAAATCCTTCTTCAAATCAGTATAAACATCATTCTCATATCCCAAACAACAAAGAAGTCTACCACAAACACCATTAATTTTAGATGGATTTAAAGCCAACAATTGATTTTTTGCCATATTTATAGAAACACTATTAAAATCCGTTAAAAAAGAATTACAACATAAAAATAATCCACAAGGACCTAACCCACCAACTCTTTTGGATTTATCTCTAACACCTATCTGACGCAACTCAATTCTAGTCTTATATTTCTGAGCTAATTTCTTAGCCAAATCTCTAAAATCAATTCTATTTTCTGAAACAAAAGAAAAAATCAATTGTGACTTATCCAAATTATAATAACAATCCACAAAATTCATATCAAGATCCAACTCTTTAGCACAATTTTTAGCAAAATTTAAAGCTTTAGTAACACCTTCCTTATTTTCTTTATCACATGACAAATCATAATCAGTACAAATTCTTAAAACTTTATTAAGCGGTAAAATCAAATTTTCTGACTTTTCCTTATATTTTTCCTTAACAACTTCACCTATTTGCAAACCATTTTCTGTTTCAATTACAACAAAATCACCTTTCTTTAAATTCAAATCACCTGGGGAAAGATAATATATATTACCCAAATGTCTTAAAGCAACAACTACCACTTCAATCATAAATTACCTCCTAAAATAATTCTAGCAAACAAGGAATCAACCCAAAGTTTATAATTTATATTATATTCTAATTTTGAAATTTCTTCTTCTATTATTGCAAGAATATTAGCTAGACAACCAGCATCAACATTTTTAAAGATACTAATAATTTCTTCTGAACATTCATAGTTTTTATTAGAAATATAATTTATATATTGCAAAATATAATAGTTAATATTATCAAAATACTTCTTAGCAACATTTTTATCAGGAATAATATCATTTATAATCCTATTATAATTAATAAACAAATCTTTCTTTTGCAAAATATAAGTTAAAAGTAATTTAGAATCATCATTACCTTCAACAAAATCAAAATCACCAGATAAATTCAAAATTTGACACCTAGACAAAATAGTATCAATAACTTGAAATCTATTTTTAGTCAACAAAATAGCAATTATACCATCCTCAGGCTCTTCTAAAAATTTTAAAATAGTATTAGCAGAAGAAGTATTCAATTTTTCCGTTTCTTTTATAATATAAACTCTTCTATTTCCAAATAAAGACTTATTATGAAAATCATCCATTAACTCAATTAATTGATTTTTTTTAATCCACTGGCCATCAGCTTCAATAATTTTTAAATCAGGATAATTAGAAGAATCAATCAAACGACAAATCATATTTTCATTACTTAAATCATTTCTAGTACAATTACAAAATATCATTTTTACAAATTGTAATACATCCAAAAAATCTTCCTCATAATTATTAAGCTCGATTAAATAAGAATGAGAAAGTTTTTCATTTTTAATAAATTTATCAACTAATTCAAAAAATTTTTCTCTTATTTTTGACTGCTTTACCACATTATCTACCTCATAATAATATTAATTTAAATAAAACCAATGCAACTAAACCAGGAGCTCCCAAAAAGAATAAAAAAATTAATGTAATAAAATTCATAGGAATAATCATATTAAAATTAACTGCAAATAAATTATAGCCATACAATACAAATGCACTAAGAATAAATCTTTTAATAATATAAAATATCTTACTCATACTTTAATTTCTCCTTTTATAATCTTTTAATATAAAGTATGAAAAATATTTTTATTTATTCTATTTCTTTTCTATCATTAATAGCCCTCTCTAAAGTTAAACTATCTAAATATTCCATATCAGCACCCATAGGAACACCACTTGCTAATCGCGTAATTTTCAAATTCATATCATCAAGAATTTTTTTTATATATAATGCTGTAGTCTCACCTTCAATACTTGGTTTAAAAGCAAAAATTATTTCCTTAAATTTTTCATTTGAAATTCTATCCAATAATACATCTAAACCAATATCTTCAGGATTAACACCATCCAGTGGAGAAATTAAACCATTCAAAACATGATATTTTCCATGAAAAACTCCCAATTTCTCAAACAATATAACACTTCTAGTATCTTCAACAACACACAAAACATCACCAGAACGAGTTAAATCCTTGCAAATATAACATAAATCATCCTCTGTCAACGAATTACACTTTTTACACTTATGAATTTTTATTTTAACATTAGATAAACTTTCTTTAAATAAATCAACTTGCTCATCTTCTAAATCCATAACAGAAAAAGCTAATCGTTCTGCAGTTTTTTCACCTATACCTGGTAAATATTTAAAAGATTCAATTAAATTTCTAATACTTTCAGGATACATACAATTTACTAAAATAAACCTGGTATATTACCAAATTTTCCCATTTTCTTTTCAGTTTCTTGATCTATCTTTCTATTAGCATCATTAATAGCAACAACCAACATATCTTGAAGAGCCTCGATGTCATCTTTATCTAAACTATCTGCACTTATTTCAACTTTTTTTAAAGATTTATCACCTAAAACTGTTACTTTTACAAATGAACTTTCACCCAAAAATTCTGTTTTGTCAATTTCTTCCTTTATCTTCAACATATCTTTTTGTAAAGCCTGAGCTTGCTTTAACATAGCTTGCATATTCATAATCATTTCCTCCTATTCAATTTCAACAATGTCTCCAAATAAATCTACAACACTACTACTAATTATATCATTTTTTTCTTGTTCTTCAAACAATTCTTCTGGTTCTTTAACAATTTTATACTTTTTACCTTCCTTTAAAGCCAAAATATACTTTTCTTTTTCCTTATTCCATTGCTCATCACTTATAATAGCAATAGTTTTATTAGAATTAGTAATTTTATTATAAACATCAATAATTTTATGAATATTAATTAAATTTTGCCTAACATTAGATTCATATTCATAACTTAATATAATGCTACTCTCACTAGCAGCCCTCAACTTAGCGTCAAGTAAACTACATACCAAATAACCTATTTCTTGATCAAAAGTATAATTATTTAGTAATTCAAATTTTTGTATCTCCATTTTTAAAATATTTTTATCCGCCATTGCCAAAACATTATTTACCCTAGCATCCATAATATCAGTAATATTTTTTATAGGTAAAACCTCAGAAATTATTTCCCGGGAAATATTTTTTAAATCTTCTTCATCTACTTTTTCTTCAACATTAACATTAATAATTAAATTAGTATCAGGAAGGAGGCTATTATCGTTATTAGAAATATCATTAGTAATCGTGTTACCTGAATAAACGTTATTATCTGTAATTTCATTTTTTTCAACAACATAATCATTATTATTTGTATTATAATCATTTATAAACTTAATTAAAAGCATTTCAATAAATACTTTAGGATTACCAGATTTTTTTATATCGAACATTTTTTCGTTTATCAAATTAATAAAATCCTCAACTAAATTTATTTTATAAACAATTTTTTTATCATTAACATAAAAATCCACAACCATATTTCTTAAACTAAACATCATTTGAGATAGAATCTGAATTAAATTTTTACCCAAAATATTATAGTTATTAATTTGATTTAATACACTTGATATATCAAAACTAAATAAAGCAGAATAAAAATTATCCAAATCACTTTTTGTTATCATACCATTCAATTCATAAAAATCATCCACAGTAATTTTTGAAGAGGAAAAAGATGCTAATTTATCAAGCATACCCAAAGCATCACGTAGCCCACCTTCAGAGTTAAATGCAATTTCATTCAAAACATCGTTATCAACAACTATTTTTTCTTTTTCACAGACATATTTTAGACGTTCTACAATTTTTTCAGAAGATATTCTTTTAAAAGAAAAGCACTGACATCTAGAAATAATAGTTTCTGGAACTTTTTGAGGATCTGTAGTTGCTAATATAAAAACAACGTGTTCAGGAGGTTCTTCCAAAGTTTTTAATAAAGCATTAAATGCACCTATAGACAACATATGCACTTCATCTATAATGTAAACTTTATATTTCAATTGAGCAGGAACCAAAGAAACTTTACTTTTTAATTCCCTAATTTCGTCAACTCCATTATTTGAAGCAGCATCAATTTCAATAATATCAACACAAGAATTTTTAGAAGATTCCAAACAATTTTCACATTTACCACAAGCAATTCCATCAACAGGATTTAAACAATTAATACTTCTCGCAAAAATCTTTGAAATTGTAGTTTTTCCAGTACCCCTAGAACCAAAAAACATATAAGCATGAGTAAAGGTATGATTAATAATAGAATTCTTGAGTGTCTTTACAACACTTTCCTGACCAACAACAGAATTAAAATCATTAGGTCTATATTTCCTATAAAGAGCTTGATACATAATTAAACCTCCCTCTAAAAAAATTATAACATAAATAGATAGTCATTTAACGCTTATTTTTAAAAAAATCTTGCAGCAATATCCTAGATTTATCAATAGCCAAATTTGAAGAAAAATTTATAGATGCATTAATATCATTAGATTGAAAAATATTTTGAATTATTTCTAAATTTTCAGGATTTAAATTTTCTAAAGCAGAATAAACATTTTTTATCCTAGACTGCTTTATGGCACTAGCGCACATAGGGCAAGGATCTAGGGTAACATAAATATCACAATCATCCAAACGCCAATTATCTAAAACTTTAGATGCTTTACAAATAGCTAAAATTTCAGCATGACAAATAACATTTTTATTTTTTTCCTTAGTATTATAAGCTTTAGCTATTACTTTATTATTTTTTACAATTACTGCACCAATTGGAATCTCATTAACATTTATAGCTTTTTCCGCCTCTTTAAATGCCATATTCATATACTTTTCATCCATAATAATCACTCCAAAATAAAAAGTGCACATGAAAGGAGGATCTTAAGGCTGCTATTTTCCAATCCTGACCTATTTCAATCACTTTCATTGCACAAAACTATTTTATTACAATGATTAAAAAAAGTAAAATAAATTTCTAAAAGAATTTTAGTTATTTCTTTATTAATTTCATTAATTATTTACTGAGAAATATTTTTATTTATTACTATCATTTATGTTTTCGTGAAACACCTTACTATTTCATTAAATTATTTCCCGGGAAATATTCTTATCTATTTTAAAATCTATTATTAACCTTTATGTTCCACGTGAAACATCTTATTATTTCTTTAAATTATTTCCCGGGAAATATTTTTTATTTAAAATTTATTAGTTTAGACAAAGCATTCCCTCATATTATAAATATTTCCACAAAAAGATTCTAACATTTTTAAAAGTATAATTTTTTTACTAATCTATTTCAGAAAAAATATCCACAGACAAAAGTTTACATAAAAGATTACAAAAATAGACAAAAAAAGATAATTATTAAAAATTATCTTTACCTTTTTATACAAATAAATTCTATTTTATTTTAATCATCAGTAGATGATTCCACATCTCCTTCGTTTTCAATTTCTTCTTCTTTTTTTACGATAGTTACAGTTGAAACCAATTGCTCATCTTTCAAATTAATTAGTCTTACTCCTTGAGTAGCCCTTTTTAATGTAGATATCTGATCCAATGGCATTTTCATAAATACACCATTGTCTGTCACTACAATAACATCCAATTCTTTTTCAAAATCACCATTAAAGGTTTTTAAAGAAACCATTACACCATTTTTTTCTGTAATATTATAAGCCTTAACACCTTTGCTGCCCCTATGAGTCAATCTATATTCATCTATTAAACTTTTCTTTCCATAGCCTTTTTCAGTTACAATCAATACATATTCACCAGATTGCACTACCTCAGCTCCTACAACTACACTTCCATCAAGATCAATACCTTTGACTCCAGAACTACTTCTACCCATTGAACGAATTTCATTTTCATTAAAACGAACCATTCTTCCATTACTTGCACCAATTATAATTTCATTTTTTCCACAAGTCTTTCTAACGCTTATTAACTCATCATTTTCCTTAAGAACAATAGAAATTTTTCCACTTTTCCTAATATTATCAAACTCACCTATCTCAGTACGCTTAACAATACCAAATTTAGTAGTAAACATTAAGTATTTTGTAAAATCATCATTATATTTTAAATCAATTATCGAACTAATGTTTTCATCTTTATCTAATGGTAATAGATTAATAATAGGTAATCCTTTTGATTGTCTAGAAAATTCTGGAATTTCATAACCCTTCATTCTATATACTCGTCCCTTGTTAGAGAAAAATAATATATAATCATGAGTTTTCATTGAAATTAAATGCTTAGCAAAATCTTCTTCATTAGTAGACATTCCTTTAACACCTACTCCACCACGATTTTGTGTTCTATATGTATCAGCACGTAATCTCTTAATATATCCACGATTAGTTAATGTTACAATTATATCCTCCTCAGGAATTAATGATTCATCTTCTATATATTCTATAGCAGTCATATCAATATTTGTACGTCTTTCATCACCATATTTTGCTTTTATTTCAAGTAATTCATTCTTTATAACCTCTAATATTTTCTGATCACTAGCTAATATAGATTTTAATTCTTCTATAGTCTCAAGTAATTCCTTTAATTCACTTTCTATTTTTTCTCTTTCCAAGCCAGTTAAACGACGTAACCTCATTTCAAGTATAGCATTAGCTTGAATCTCTGATAATTTAAAGTTTTGCATCAATCCAGCACGTGCCTCATCATCAGATTCAGATCCACGAATTAACTTAATTACAGCATCTATATTATCTAAAGCTATTTTTAAGCCTTCTAATATATGTACACGCTTTTCAGCAACATCTAAATCAAATTTTGTCCTTCGATAAATTACTTCTCTTTGATAATCGACATATTTAACAATTATATCCTTTAATCCCAAAGTTTTTGGAACACCTTGATCAAGCATCAAGAAAATAATACCATAACTCGTTTGAAAAGCTGTATGCTTATACAATTTATTTAAAACAACCTGAGCATTAGC
The DNA here is from genome assembly GCA_947594675.1 of uncultured Bacilli bacterium. Next base: position 436 of record CANQEF010000004.1, on the reverse strand, counting down.
ATCTTTTTTTAAAGTTATAGTTATCTTTATACCATCCTTTAAATCAGAATGATAATCACTAATTCCATCTATAATTTTATTATGAACAAGCTCAGCTACTTTATTTTTTAACTCTAATGTATTAACACCATATGGAACTTCATCAATAATAATATATTGCTTTCCATTTTTTTCTTCAATTTGAGCCTTACTTCGAATAGTTATCGTTCCTCTACCTGTCTCATAAGCTCTTCTAATTCCACTATTGCCTAATATAATTGCTCCAGTTGGAAAATCTGGACCTTTTATATACTTCATTAAACCATCTAAATCTATATCAGGATTATCTATATAAGCAACACAACCATCAATTATTTCGCCTAAATTATGTGGAGGAATATTCGTCGCCATACCAACAGCAATACCAGTAGTACCATTTACCAAAATATTAGGAAAT
>CANQEF010000003.1 GCA_947594675.1 uncultured Bacilli bacterium | reverse complement strand
GAGGATTACTAACGGCACACCTTGCTATTGAGAGAAGTTGTCTTTGACCTTGAGAAATATTTTCACCATTATCTGTAATCATCGTATTATAACCATTCGGTAATTTTTCTATAAAATCATGTGCATTAGCGAGTTTAGCCGCTTTAATACATTCTTCATCGGTAGCATTTTGTCTTCCATAGCGTAAATTATCCATAATTGTTCCAGTAAATAAATTTACATCTTGTAAAACCATACCAAATGATTTTCTTAAATCATTTTTATTTATATTTTTGATATCAATACCATCATAAAGAATTTCCCCTTCAGTTAAATCATAGAAACGATTAATTAAATTAGTTATCGTAGTCTTTCCGGCTCCTGTTGCTCCAACTAAAGCTATTTTTTGGCCTGGTTTAGCATATAAATTGATATCTTTTAAAACTATTTTATCTTTGACATAAGCAAAATCAACATTTTTAAATTGTATGTTTCCTTTTAATTCTGTTAAAGTATTTGTTTTTTGATCTTTCCAAGCCCATAGGCCTGTATGATAATCTACTTCTTTTAGTTTTTCATTTTCTTCTTTGATAATATTTACTAGGGAAATATGGCCTTTATTTTCTTCACTTTTTTCATCTAAGAATGTAAAAATCCTTTGTGCTCCAGCTAAGGCTTGAGCAATTGAATTATATTCTTGAGACAACTGATTTATATGCATTGTAAAGCTACGTGTTAGCAATAAAAATGAGGATATAGCTCCGATAGTCAAATTATTTGTTTTTATGGCAATAATTCCTCCGCAAATAGCTATTATAGCATATATTAAATAGCCAATATTAGCCATAATAGGCATCATCATGTTGGCATACATATTAGCATTTTTAGTATTTTCAAATAAGTCTTCATTTAACTCGTCAAATTCCTTTTTTGTTTCTTCTTCGTGATTGAAAACTTGAATTACTTTTTGACCAGCTATCATTTCTTCTATATAACCATTTACTTTAGCTACAGATTTTTGACGTAAGATGAAGTATTTAGATGATTTATTTCCAACGTATTTAGCTACTTTTAACATGATAATTACTCCAATAATAATAGCTATTGCTAAGTAGATGTTTATTGTTAACATTGAAATAAAGGAAAAAATAATGATAACACTATTTGAAATACCATTAGGGATACTTTGAGAAATCATATCACGTAGGGCATCGGTATCATTAATATAGTAACTCATTATACTACCATGATTATTATCATCGAAATATTTAATTGGTAAACTTTGCATATGATTAAACATTTCATTTCTGATTAATTTTAAAGATCCTTGAGAGACTTTTACTACTAGTCTAGAATAGATGAAAGTACATAATACACCGATTAAATAGATAATGGCCATAAATGAAATAGCTTTAAATAAAGGTAATAGATAAGGATTTTTACTATTTATTAGTGGTGTTATATATTCATCTATTAGTGTTTGGATAAATAATTGTCCATAAACATGGCATAATGAGCTAATTATAATTGATATAGAGATTATTATTAAAAGGTGCTTATAATTTTGCATAATAAACTTCAATAATCTTAAAAGAACACTTTTTTTATTTGTCTTCATCTAAAGCACTTCCTTTAATTTGAGAATAGTAAACTTCTTGATAAATTTTATTATTTTTTAAAAGATTTTCTGGTGTATCAAAAGCAGAAATTTTACCATTATCTAAAACAATAACTCTATCACAATCTTCAACACTTTTGATTCTTTGAGCAATTATTATTTTAGTAGTATTAGGAATGAATTCTTTGAAAGACTTTCTAATCATGGCATCTGTTTTAGTATCAACTGCACTTGTTGAATCATCTAAGATGATAATTTTAGGATTTTTTAATAATGCTCTAGCAATACAAAGGCGTTGTTTTTGACCACCAGAGACGTTAGTTCCACCTTGATCTATATATGTATTGTATCCATCTTTTAGTTTATTTATAAACTCATCACAGCAAGATATTTTGCAAGCTTTTTTGATATCTTCTAGGCTAGCATTTTTGTTACCCCAACGAAGATTATCAATTATGGTTCCACTAAATAATACATTATTTTGTAATACTATTGAAACAGAGTCACGAAGAGTATATAGGTCGTAGTCTTTAACATTTATGCCACCTACTAAAAGATTTCCTGAGGTAACATCATAAAGTCGAGGTATTAAATTAACAAGAGTACTTTTACTAGAGCCTATTCCACCAATTATCCCTATCATTTCTCCTGATTTAATATTGATGTTAATATCTTTTAATACTACTTTATTTTTAGCATAAGAAAAATTAACATTTTGAAATTCAATCGCACCATCTATAACTTTAGCTATAGGATTAGTTGGATTAGTTATATCAGGGGTTATATTTAATACTTGGACTATTCTTTTCATAGAAGGAAGAGAAATCATACAAGTAACATATATCATAGAAAGCATCATTAGACTATTTAAAATTTGGGCAGCATAGGTAATAACTCCTGTTAATTGTCCTGTTGTTAGAATTCCATTAATAGCATATTTAGAACCTAAAAAAGCAATAATTATAATAGATGTATATATGCAAAAACGCATTACGGGTGTATTTAAACATACTAATCTTTCAGCTTTTAAGAAAGTTATATATATCTTATCAGAAATCTTATTAAATTTTTTTATTTCAGTTTCTTCTTGAACATAAGACTTTACAACTCTAATTGCCCTTACATTTTCTTGGACTTTATTGTTTAAATTATCATAAGTTTTAAAGACACTTTCAAACATAGGATGGGCTTTAGTTGCAATAAAAAATAAGATAAAGCCAAGTATTGGGGCAATAATTAAAAATATCATAGCTAGTTTAGCATTAATTGAGTATACTAGTAGGAGTGAAAAAATAAACATTAAAGGGGTACGAATAGCTATTCTTATAAGCATCTGATAGGTCATTTGAACATTATTAACATCTGTTGTTAATCTTGTTGTTAAGCTTGATGATGAAAATTTTTCAATATCAGAAAAAGAATAGTTTTGAATCTTATAAAACATGTCATGTCTTAAATTTTTGGCAAAACCACTTGAGGCAATGGAGGCATATTTACTTGATAACCATCCAAAAAGTAGGGAAAAAATAGAAGCTAGTAATAAAATTGCTCCTATTATAAAAATAACATTTATGTTAGAGGCATTTATTCCATCATCAATTATTTTGCTCATCAATATTGGTATAAAGGCATCTAAGATAACTTCTAAAGTAATAAAAATAGGAGTCAAAATAGATATTGTTTTGTATTCTCTGACTGATTTTAAAATTGTTTTAATCATTTTATCTCCTTTACTATTTTATAATTAATATCGAAAAAGTTTTTTTATTCTTTCTTTAGGCATTAGCATTTTCATATTTTGTTCTACTCTAAAGGAAAATTTATTATTTGTAGTTTTATACTCTTCACCATCAATGCACCAAGATGTTTTAGGACCATTTAAAAATTCTATTTCAAAGTTGTCAGTTTGATAGTAGGTAATACCTGGAATATCCTTAACGTCCATTGTATTTACTAAAACGAGCATTTTTAGCATATCTTTTTTTGTTTTTATATCGGCAAGAGCAACTTCAAATTTGTTATCATCTAGTTTAACATCATAATAAATATCAGAAACACCAGCTACTCTAGATGAATTAGTTATAAAAACAAATGAATATTTTCCTTCATATGTTTTTCCATTTACTTTGTATTTTATATCATAACTATTTATTTTATTTTGAAGTTGTTTTAAACCATATAAAATATAGGCAATCTTTCCATAGCGTTTTTTTAATTCTCGAGGTGTATTATAAGCCATATCAATGTAATCTCCTAAGCATGCCACGTATATAAAGGGAGTATTATTTATATAGCAAACGTCAATATCTTTTGGTTTTCCTTTTAGTAACTTTTCTAAATTTTGATAAACATTTTTATTTAAACCATACATATTTCCAACATCATTTGTTGTTCCCATTGGTAAATCACCAAGTGTAATTTTTTTTAAACGAGCATTATTACCAGTTACTATTTCATTCAAAGTACCATCGCCACCAGCACTAATTACTAAATCAATTTCATCATCTAATTCTTTAACTATTCTAGTAGCATCATTTTTGGCTTTTGTAAAAATGATTTCTGTGTCATAACCGTATTTTCGTAAAATATCATAAAAATCTTTATAATTATCAATCTTTTTCTTTTTACCACTAGCTGGATTCATAATTATTACACACTTACGCATATGATCACCTCCCAATTTCCAATTATTATTATAAACTTTTTTTTGGAAAATTACTAGTTGTATATACTTGATGCAGGCTAGTTTTTTCTTTTCAATGTATAAATATAAAGAAAAGGCACTTAGATTATGTGTCTTTTAAATTTATTTAGCCTCTAAAGCATAAAATGTATATCCACCTATTTTATCATCTGGATCTTTACTTTGTTCATTCCAAATATCATTTACGCTATGCCATGTGTTATTTAATCTGTTTAATGGATCATGTGCAAAAGTATTATTATATTTTTCATCGTATTTAAATAATAAGATAGCGTGATTCCAATTTAAAGTAGCAAACTTGCCATTTCCCATAGCGGCATATACTATTTTTCCATCTTTTAATGCTGCGACAAATTCTTCTTTTGTACTTAAACCAGTATATTTTACGTTATAATAATCAGCTGCATATATTATACCTTTACCACTCGTACCTTTTAATCTTTTATTATATTGATCAGTATTGTAGTATAAGTAATTAGCTACTTCAACTGGTAAAATTTCTCTTCCTAATATTGAGGTAAATGCCATAGCCATACTTGCTGGTGAACATCCACTACTACCAATAGTACTTAGTCCTAATTTAATATTAGCCCATCTACTATCTTTTTGATCATAATAAACTGGAATATATTGAATCTTTTCTAAAACTCCCGTTTGTTCATTAAGATGTAATTCATTACCATTATATCTTACAATACCAAATTTTTTTTCACCGGTATTACTGTCTAAATAATAAGTAGCATTATCTATTTTTACTAATCCTTTCTTTTGAATATTAGTATTTGGATCAAAGTAATAAATCTTTTTATCTATTTCATACCATCCTTTAGCATATTCATAGACATTTGGTATATCAGCAATTATGTAATAAGTATTATTATTTTCTTTATACCAGCCAGTCAATAAAAAGCCTTTTTCATCATCAAAATGATATTTCTTTTCATCTATCGTTTGAGTACCTCTTAAAATGAAATGGTCTTTAACATATACTGTTTTATTTTCTAATTTCTGCCATCCTTCGTTTAAAACTTGACCTTTTTCGTTTAAGTAAAATATTTTACCATACATAGCCTGCCAACCAGTTTTTAAGGCACAATTTAAATTACTAAAAAAATATGTTACTCCATCTATGGTTTGAAAATCATGTACTGCATATCCATTTTGATCAAAATAATAAGTTAGGCCATTCAATGTATGCCATCCATATAAAAAGTTGCCATTATTATCAATGTAGAAACGATTGTTATTGTCTTGTTGCCAACCGGTCGTAGTTTCGTATGTTTTTGTATTAAAATAATATGTTTTTCCTTCTATATTTTGTTTACCTCCAAGAGCAAAGCCATCTTTACCAAAGTAATATAGTTTATTGTCAATGTTTTTAAATCCATAATAAACTGAACCATCATCATTCAGAAAGAATATTTTACAATACATAGCTTGTAGGCCTTTTTTTAAAGTACAATCAAGATTACTGAAAAAATATGTTTTTCCTTCTATTTGTTGAAATCCCTTTACAGCATAGCCATCCGTATCAAAATAATAAGTAGCTCCATCAATTGTTTTAAAGCCATTATTAATTGTTCCATCTTCATTTAAATAAAGTTTCTTGCTATATAAATATTGCCATCCTTTTTTCAACTCATAATTAAGATTACTAAAAAAGTATGTTTTCCCTTCTATTTGTTGAAATCCTTTTACAGCATAACCATCTGTACCAAAATAATATGTAGTCCCATCAATTGTTTTGAAACCATTATATATTGTTCCATCTTCATTTAAGTATAATAGTTTTGAATACATTGCTTGTAAACCTTTTTTTAATTGATAGTTAAGATTACTGAAAAAATATGTTTTCCCTTCTATTTGTTGAAATCCTTTTACAGCATAGCCATTAGCATCAAAATAATACATTGCACCATTTATTTCTTGAAAACCTTGTAATTTTTTACCATTTTCAGAATAGTATTTTCCATTTTGGTCTTCATGCCATCCATTTTCTAATGCTTTAACACAATTAAAATTTAAAAGAAGTAAAAAAGTAAAAATTAACAAAATATATCTAAAATTTTTTTTCATATACAACTCATTCCTTTCATTCCATCCAAGACGAAATAATTCAGTAAACTTGAACAATTAATTTTAAATTTTATAATTAAATATAATTTTGCTAGTAAAAATAATTTTAATAAACGATTTTACTTACACCAAGCTGATTATATCACTTAATTTATCTTTTTTAAAGCTATATAATTATTTTTTATGCAACCTAGCTAAAAAATCAAAAATTTTGTTAGTTAACTTCCACCTTTTACTTTTATAAACATTATTTAATTCTTTTTCTATTTCAATACGTTGATTTTTTTCAATTTCTATTATTGCTTTTAGCCTAATTTGTTCTTCTTTTAATTCGTTTTCTAAATGATCAATAGCAAAAATGCTTTTTAATGTTAAAGTATTTATATCATTTTTTATAGTATATCTTCTAAAAGGCTTATTAACTGATTTGAAAAAAGCACTATTGGCTATTTTTAAATTATTAATATTTGATTTTGCGTAAAGCATTCCATCAAAAATTTTATTATTTTGACAAAAAGTTTTACCATTTTGTGAATTTATTATTATAGCTGAAACACCTTTTTCATCATATAAATCTCTATGGAAGTCAAAAACACCCCAGTAATCTCCTAATATTATATCAGCTGAATTATTTTTTCCTTTATATTTACATTGATAACAGCTTTCTCTTAAAATAGAATTCAAATTGAATAGTCCCATAAGAGAATTGCTATTAAATTTTTCTATTTTTGTAAAATTTTCATTTTTTATTTTGACACTAGGATTTGACCAACCATTATCTTTACAACGATATGCAAATTCTAAGATTTTATTATTTTTAAATTCTTGATCTAAATATAGTTTTGCCAATTTTTCATTAATTACTCCATGACATATAACTGAAACATACAAAACTTTTTCGTAGTCTTTAAGGAAATTTTTAAACATACCTATTTGACATGGAGTTCCACTAATAAGTATATACTTATTATCTAAAACATCTTGTTTTAGATAATCAAAAATTTCTATTAAATTACTCTGTGCATACTTTGAACCTCTTATTTTATCTAAATCTTTTATTGATGTTATTCTAATATGTTTGACAGATAAGCCTTCTTGATAAGCACCATAAACCACACCTTTTTTTAATAATACTTTTTCAGCAAATAGAGAAAATATTCCTCCTGATGTTGATTTACTTAATATTTTTTCATTTTTGTTTTTTCCGGCTAAACAAATTGGAGTAAATTTATTATTTAAAATTTTATTGTTAATAGGACAAATTTTCTTACAGATATTACAATTTACGCATAATTTTTCATCAATATTCGGATACTTAAAACCCAATTCATCTTCTTCAAATGTTATAGCTTTTTTAGGACAGCTGTAAAGGCACAATCCACAACCTATACATTTATTTTTTTCACATATAAACTTTTTTTCATTTTCTAGCAGTCTCTCTTGCGTTTTTACAAATAATGTTTTTGCTTCTTTTTCCTTGTTAGGTATTATTTCTTCAAGATGTTTTTTAATTTCTTTTTTATTTTTATTAAGCCAAATAAAATTATCAATTAATTTGTTATTTTTAAGTTCTTCACTAGGAATGACATAGTTATCATATGTATCAAATAAATCTTTTGCAATTCCTTTTGATTTTACACTATAACCTATTACTAATGTCGGAACGCAAGTTGAATATGCCGCAATTGAGGCATGAGTCCTAGCGGTAATTAGCATTTCACATTTGGAAATGATTTCTTTTACTTCTAAAGCATTGTAAGTATCTTTTTCTAAAAAAACTTTTTTATTGTCCTTAAATTTTTCATAAATAGTTGATAAAACATTCATATCACTACCCTCATCTGTTGCGACATGTGGAATAAGGGCTACTTTGTATTTTGTATGTTTTAATATATAGTTAATTAAATTAATTACTTCTTTAAAACGCTCATCTTCTTCAGTAATATTTAAAATAGTTAAAGGACTTACATTTATACCTACAACTTTACCCTTATTATAAAAATCATCAAGAGTTACTTTCTTTTTTTCTAAAGCAAAAGCAGGATCTGGTGCTAAAAGAAGTTTTTCTTCAGGTACAAAAGCTTTAATGGCATTATAAGATATACTTTCGCGCAGAAGTAAAATATCAAAAAGATTCATATCGTTAGCTAATTCGGCATCGTCAATATTTTCAAATAAAGAGGCACCCCATAAAATAAGTTTTTTGCCTTGTCTTTTAACTTCTTCATCAATAACAAATAACCAATCATTATTTTTGTAACAGTAATTGTCTCCACCAATAGAAATACATATATCACTATCCTTTATCTTGGCAATTACTTCTTTTTGGTATAATTTTTCTATCTCTTTAAAGTTTTTTTCTTTATATAAGTTATTTAATTTTTCCGTTTCTTTTTCATTTAATTCTGAATCTGTCACACGATGTTTAATATAGTGAGCTTTATCATTATAGAAATTCTTGTTATAATCATAATCAAAAGTTGCAATAGTTATGTCATTTCCTGCTAAAAGATCTAATGTTGTTTTAATTAAAGCCTCTACTCCTCTATTTTTATATGAACCAACACCATATAGTAATATTTTTTTCATAAAATCAACCTTACCTTATCATTAACTATTAATTAAGTTTTTTTACTAATAAAACTATTTTTCTTTTTATTATCTTTAAAAGGCATATCAAAAGCATAAGTATTATTGGTAATAAATAAATTATTGAAAAGATTAAATTCTTAATAAACATAATTAGTGCTTTTATTGTTTTAGCAAAAAAGCCTAATTTTAAAAATATAAAATGCATTTCATTTTCAATATTATTTTTTATACCATAGCCTCTTAAGCGTCTTTTCATAATAGCAAATTTACTATAATCAATTTCTTCACGTGGTTTAATACCATGCATATCTTTATAATATGTCATATACGTATTTCTAAAGTTTTCTTTTAATTGAATTGTATAATAAGAATATATTATATTTGCTTTAAAGACTTTATTTTTTGGTTTTACTTCTTCATTTATAGAAAAAATTATTTTTTCTATATAGTTGTCATAATAAGTTTCATTTGAGGCAGCAAACATACTAGCTTTTTCTTGATATGTTTCTAATTTTTTTAAGACTTTATTAATTTTTTCAATAAACCTATCAGCATAAAGACTATATTGTTCTTCATTTTTAGTATCCATATAAGTAACTATTTCTGATGCATTTTCAGCAAGGTAGTCTTTTTCTTCGCCTACATCTACACTTACTACTGGTGTTTTTAAACAAAGAGCTTGATAATCAATAAAACTAATTCCCTCTTTAGAGGCACATTTAACAATAATATCACTTAACTTGATTAATTCTTCAAAATCATCTTGTTCTTCTAAAAGTAATACTTTTTTATCTAAATTATTAGTTTCTATTTCTTTTCTTATGTCTTTTTCCATTTGTCCTTCACCAGACATAATAAAGTATAAATTGTCATTAGAAACTAATTTTTCCACTATCTTTAAAAATACTTGAGGACGTGTTTCGTAAGAAAAATTATCTATAAAAGATATAACAATTTTTTCTTTATTTATATTATATTTTTCTTTTAATATAGCTTTGTCGTCTTTTTTAATATTTTTAATTTCTTTCTTAGAGATGTAATTAACTCTTTCAAATACCTCTTTTAGCTTTTCTAGTAAAGATTCTTTTGAAGTATATGCAAAATCTACATAATTAGAAAAATCTTCTTTAATATTATTAGTGTTTTCTATCAAGGCATGTATTTTTACTTTATTATTATTTTCTTTTATAGTTGGCATTAAGGCATAACCAAAGCTATCGTCTATAACAAAAACATTTTGTATATTTCGTGAATTTATCAAATAATTTACAAATAAGGGATAATCTTTATAGTCAAGGAAATTAGATAAGTCAAAAAATTCTTTAGCTACTTCTTGTAAATCTTGTTTCATATCACAAAAAGAAGGTTCTGTACTTATTAAAGAAACATGATAATTCATTTTTCTTAATCTTTTAATTAATTCATAAGCCATGATATTTTCTTTAATAGCTAAAGTGTTTTTAATAATAAAGAGTACTGAGTTTTCAACTTCATATTTTGGTAAAACAAAATTTTCTATACTATTAGTAACTTCATCTTTACTCATTCTAGGGTACTGAATAATTTCAACATCTTTTTTGACAGTTTTTGCTGTTTTATTAATTAAAGCCATAGCTTTGTTATGATTGTTTTTTGATCTTGATAATTCTCCTGTATCACTAGTACGGTACCAAAACGATTGAGGATTTATTCTAATAGGAATTTTTCCTTTAGCAAGTAATTTTAACCATAAATTCCAGTCTTCATACATGGCTTTTTCTTTTATACCAAAGCAGCCCACTTCTAATAAATCACTTTTTTTAATCATTGTATTTATACATAGTATGTTATTAACAAGTTCTTCTTCTAAGGTAAAGTAAGGTTCCCAATAATATTTATGGGCTCCAAAATTGATTATAGATGGGTAAACAAAACTAGCATTAGGATGAGTCTCTAGAGTAAAATACATCATTTCTAACATATTACTTTCAATTAAATCATCACAGTCAATAAAATAAATGTATTTACTATCAACAGAAGAATGCTTTATGCCATAATCCCTTGCCTGTGAAGGGCCTCCATTTTCTTTATGTAAAACTTTTACTCGCTTATCCATTTTACTTAGATTATCTAAAATTTGTTTAGAATCTTTTGATGTCGATCCATCATCAATAATAATCCATTCAAAATAAGGATAGGTTTGACTAAATATAGAATTGGCCGTTGGCATTAAAGTTTTTTCTCCATTATAAAATGGTGTAATTATAGTTATAGTTGGTTTTTCATCATTAATTAAGGAACCTATTTTTTCAATTTTTTTTCCTGGAATTTTACGATATTTCATTACTAAACCTCCTGATTAAAAATTCTTTTTATTTTATTTAGCCCTCTTTTTATAAATCTTTTTATTCTTTTAAATAAAGTTTTTTCTTTTTTATAATATAATTCATATTTATAAGTATCTATATCTTCAAGATAGTTATTAATAGTTTCAAATAAAAGGCTATATTCATTAGAGTAATTATTATTTAAGCTATCTTGATATAGATTATTATCTACATTATATTTCTTATTTATAAATTCGTAATTTTTTTGTGTTATATCTTCATATTCTTTAGGAGTTATATTTTTTAAAATAGTTAAAAGATTAGACGTTTCTTCTAAATTATTACCTGAAAAATTTTCTAAACTAGCTAGTTTAATAGTATCTTTATTTATTAAAGTTAAATTACCTTTATAGCTAGATATAATAGCTAGTTTCTTACAAGCCATAGCCTCTAGTATGGTTCTATCTAATCCCATATAAACATCTATGTTATTTAAAAATTCAGCTGAATTAGAAATACTTCCAATTAATTCAATATTTTTATTTTTACCTATATATTCTTTAATTTCTTTTAACATAGGTCCGTCTCCAGCAATTAAAAATTTCACGTTTTTTAAATCTTTACTGTAGTCATTAAAGAAGTCTATAGCACATTTTAGAGATGGCATTTTTTCTTCAGATAAGCGAGAGATTAAACCAAAAGTTTTTATACCAGTAAATTTTTTAGTAGAAGTAAAATCTTCCATATTTAATGAATTAGGAATTACTAAATATTTTTCTAAAGAAAGATTAAATAAGCTATTTATATCATTTTTTGTTTTTTCACTTATACAAACTATTTTAGAGGCATTTTCAAAGAAAATAGGAAGAGCTGTTTTATATACAGGAAATGTTTCCATAAACCATTCAGGTGCTCCTGGAATAATAGAATGTACATAAGCAACATATGGAAGTTTTAATTCCATAATAACTGGTAGCCAGTATATTACACATGGATATTGATGAATATGTATTTCTGTTATTTTTTGTTCTTGACAGTATTTTATTAATTCATCCTTTTTATCTAAAACATAATTATTTTTTATTTCATAATCAATTTCTAAAAAGTTTATGCCTAATTTTTCAAGTTGGTCATTAAAAATGCCTCTTTTAGCCGCAACAAAAACTTTACATCCTGCTCTTATGTAACCTTTACATAAAGTTAATACTGCTGTTTCGACACCTCCAATGTCTAATTGTTGAAGGCACATTAAAATTCTTCTTTCTTTATTCAAAATATCACTGCTTTCTTTTCGTGTAACCTTACAATTTAATTTTATCATAGATAATTTTTTATAACAAGCTTTTTGACAAAAGCAAAATAAATCAAAAAAAAAGACTTAGCTAAGTCTTTGCAATTATAATTCTTCAACAAATGATTTTTCTAAATTTTTAAAAATGCCATATCCTACTATTAAAAGTATAAAACTTAATATTCCCCATATAAATAGGGTATTAAAGTTTGGATATTCATGATAATAAAGTATTGATCTATAGGCCTCAACTAATTGAGCCATAGGATTAATTTTTAATGCCCATTGAAATTTTTGAGGTAACATACTAGCTTGATAAACTATTGGTGTTGCATAAAAACCTAGTGTTAAAAATACACTAACAAAATGATCTACATCATGAACAAATACAGTAATAGCTGATAAAACAAAAGTAAAAGCTAATGTTATTACATATTGAATTAAAATTAAAACTGGTAAAAGTAATATATGTATAGAGAATCCTACTCCACTAAAAAGTATAAATGCAAACATGATAAGACAAGTAATTAAAAAGTTAACTAGTTGGCTTGTTGTTATGGAAATAGGAATTATTTCTCTTGGAAAATAAACTTTCTTTAAAATATTACCATTCGCAACAACACATCCTGTACCAGATTGGATTGCGACCGTAAAGAAATTCCATGGTATTAAAGCAACAATCATAAAAATAGTATAGTTTTCGACATTAACTCTTAAAATATAGGGAAAAACAAAAGCATAAACAGCAAGCATTAATAATGGATTTAAAAAAGTCCACATGATTCCAAGCCATGATCCTTTATATTTTCCTCTAATTTCTTTTTTGATGTTTGTTTTTAATAATTCTCGATAGTTATATAATTCTTTAAAAACGTGCATACTTATCACCCACAAATTTCCAAGTATTCTTTTAATACTTCATCAACATTGCCATCTTTTCTTATTTCGCCTTTATAAAGCCAAACAGCGCGGTCACAGAATTTTTTTACTTGTTGCATACTATGTGTAACTATTACTATAGTTTTTCCAGCATTCTTTAATTCAATCAATTTATTAAAACACTTATCTTGAAAATGTTGATCACCAACAGCTAATATTTCATCAATAAGGAGTATTTCTGCTTGGACATTAATCGCAACAGAAAAAGCAAGACGCATATACATTCCTGATGAGTATGTTCTAACAGGATTATCGATAAAATCACCTAATTCAGAAAACTCTATTATTTCATCAATTTTTTCGTCGATTTCATTTTTTGTCAAACCAAAAATAGAGGCATTAAAATAGATATTTTCTCTTCCTGTAAAATCATCATGAAATCCGGCTCCAAGCTCAAGTAAAGAAGTTAGTTTTCCATTAGTTGTAATCTTTCCTTTGTTTGGATATATTATTTTAGTCATTAGTTTCAAAAGAGTAGACTTTCCACTACCGTTTGTACCAATTAAAGCGACACTTTCTCCTTTTTTTATAGTTAAGTTAATATCCTTTAAAACTTCTAAAACAGTATTTTTATCTTTATTTTTCTTTGAGAAAAAAAGAATTTTTTCTTTTAAAGTATGTGCTTTATCATAATATAATTTAAAACTCTTTGAAACGTGTGTTACTTTAATAGCGACATCTTTTTCCATAACTTTCCCACTTTCTCTCACATAATTATACCTAATTTTTTCATAGATTTCTATAGTTTGTGAATATTTTACAAATGTCTTTTATAAAAATTTAGTAATTTGTGATTATTTTAATAGTTTTAATTTTTTCATAACTTTATCTATAATAAACATTTCGATAATAGAAAAAGTAATAGTAATAGCAAGGCATATTATAACATTTACTATGAATAAATTCTTTTGTCCACAAAATACATTCATTAGCGTTATTATTACAAAGTGATTAATAAATATAGGCAAAGATAATTTTTCTAAATACCTCGTAATTGAAAAATCCAATTTACCTCCTAAATAGTCACTAGAAAAAGTCGTAGTTAATGCCAAAGAAATAACTATTAAAACTAAATAATCACAACGTCCGCTATTTTTATAAAAGATTATAAAACCAAATAATAAGGCATACAGTATTAATTGAATAATATTTAAAATTATAACTTTTAACTTACTATTTTTTATATATTCTTTTATATAATTAGAAATTTCATATACTACTATACCAATATTTATGTCTACTAAAGCTCTTACAAGTCCATCATACACAATAACATTCCAGCCTGTTGAAAAAACATTTAAATGTTCTGATCTTTGGTATAAATAGCCTAATCCAAATAATATAATAATGGGTGCAAAATACTTTGAAAACTTATCTTTATTATTATAAATAATTGGTGTAAGTATAAAAAATAATATAATTAGAGAAGATAGATACCATAAAGAACCATTCATTAGATAACCATTAACTCCACTCATATCAAATAAAAAGGTATTAAAAAAACCTAATAAAGTTTCTGAATAACTAATTTTATTATTAAAGAATAAAACAATTGAGCCAATTACCCAAATTATTACAGAGTATGGTAAAAACCTTATTAATCTCTTTTTGGTACTATTAATATTTTCATGATAAATATCAGCTTTTTTCTTAATTTTTAAAACTGAATTATAAAAAAAATAGCCAGATACAATGAAGAAGAAATCAACTAATATATAGCCTAATGAAATCATTGCAAATTTTTTTCTTCCTAATAACATTCTGTACATGTGATATAAAACTATACAAATTGAGAAGATAAATTTCATTATGCTTATGATTCCGTTATGAAATGCTTTTTTTTCCTTTCTCAAAATATCAACTACTTTCTAATACTATACTCATTATTCATTTATGTACTTTTTTAATTCTTTGGTAACTAACTTATATCCTTCATCACTTAAATGTAGGCCATCAGCAGTATATTTTTCATCTATATTATCATTATCATTTATTAACAATTTATAGGTATCTACAAAGGTAAATTTTTCTTTTATACACATTTCTTTTACCATCTTATTAATATTTTTTATTCTTTCATTATCTCTATTTCCAACCATTTGTTCTTGGACTATTTCGTTGTCTTCTTTGCTAACGGGGTAAATTGCTTCAATATAAATTTTAGTAAATTTTCTTTTGTCCTTAATTTTATTAGCAATTTCAATTATATTATCAGCAATTTCTTTATCACTTAAATCTGTAAAAGCAATATCATTCGTACCAATCAAAATAAAAACTCTAGTTGGATTGTAGATGATAACTTGTTCATCAATTTTATCTAATAAATCTTTTGTTTGGTAACCAGCAGTACCACTATTTATTACAGGATAGTCATCATAAAATTTCTCTAAATCATAATAATCAGTTATAGAATCACCAAAAAAAACAATATTTTCTTTTTTTAGATCTATTTTCTTTGTATTAATATTTTCTTTTTCTTTTTTATCTAGATTATCACAATTAATGCCTACTCGATAATAAATTGCGAATAACCAACAAAGTAGGCAAAATAACATTACTACTATTTTAATTTTTTTAAATTTCTTTTTCGGATATTTCAATTGTAACAAAATATCTATTAGATCTTCTGAATTTTTATAGGTATATAGTTTTCCATTTTTGGAAATAACATTATCATTCTTTTTATTTGCATTATAGGCAATAACTATTTTACCTAAATTAAGATAATAGGCAATATCATCGATATTATCGCTACAAACTATAATTTTAGATTTTTTTATTTCCTTTTTATCTTCATTTTTATCTACAATAAATATTTTAACACTATTAATAGAATGTTTAATGGAAGATATTATTTTGTTATTTTTTACATTATCAAAAGAAATGTACATACATTCAACTCCTAGTATTCAAAAATTTTGTCTATTTTTCTTCTAAATTTTCACTAATTATATAGCGAGGTCTAGCTTTAGATTCTGCGTACATTTTACCAACATACTCACCTATTATGCCAATAGAAATCATTTGAATTGCGCCAATAAACCATATTGAAATTGCTAAAAAAGTCCAGCCATCGACGGTGTTTCCCGTTAACTTTCTAATTAAAGAATAAATCATAATACCAAAGCTTACAAACAAAATTAAAAAACCTAATGTACAAATCAATCTCAATGGTTTTACACTAAAAGATGTTATTCCATCCCACGCAAAATTCAACATTTTTTTCAATGGATACTTGCTTTCACCAGCAAATCGTTCATTTCTTTCATAATATACGACACTAGAATTAAAGCCAACTAATGGAAACATACCGCGTAAAAATAAATTTACTTCTTTAAAGTTAGAAAATTCCTCTAAGACTCTTTTTGATGTAAGTCTATAGTCGGCATGATTGTAAACGCAATCCACACCTAATATTTTCATAAATTTATAGAAACCTTCTGCGGTTACTCTTTTAAACCAAGTATCTTTTTTTCTAGCACTTCTAACACCATAAACTATATCGGAACCACTTTTATATTTTTCTAACATTTCATCTATAGCATTGATATCATCTTGCAAATCAGCATCCATGCTTATAACAACATCGGCATAATTTTTAGCAGTCATTAATCCACCAAGGAGAGCATTTTGATGTCCCCTATTCCTAGATAAACTGATTCCCGTAAAAAGATTTTCTTTTTTGTTAATATCCTTGATTATTTCCCAGGTTTTATCTTTACTACCATCGTTTACATACATTACTTTGCTCTTGGCTGATATCATTTTTGTTTTAATCAAAGTAGTCATTTTTTCTTTTAATTGTTTCGTAGTTTCATATAAAACTTCTTGCTCATTGTAGCAGGGAACAACTACATATAATATAGGATCTTTTTTCATAACTTTTTTACCTCTTAAACTTTCTTTCACATACCCCTCACTTATAACATTAGCGACATTTTTTTCTTTCCTACTGATTATAGCACTAAATCCATAAATTGTACATAATAGCATTAGTGGAATATAATTCAGTAGATACCTAGAACTATCTTCCCAAATTAATAAGAAGAACATAAGACCAAATATGGATAAAAATGAATAATTTAATTGAAAGGTTTTCTTTTTCAAATTATAGATTGCCCCAATAATCATAAAGAAATACATAAATAAAAATAATCCAATCGTTTGTTTAAAAAGGAGACTTTTATATGTTGATGAGTGAGGAAGTGTTGCTAAAAAACTGTCATCTTTATGAAATAGTTGAGGACCAGCGACTAGTGCAGGTGCATAAAAAGTACTATCGCTCCATGTAAATAACAACTTTCTATATAAGAATTTAGTATAATTAATAAAACCATACTCGTTATATTGCTCTTTTATTTTTTTAATATTAGCTTTTTTTCTTTCTGCAGTTGTATCAAAAGATAATGTATAATCTAAAGAATCGGGATTATACCATCCTATGAAGTCTCGATTAAAATTACCACTCTTTCTTTCTGTCATTCCCATCATAATCCAGTGAGTATAAGGAATTTCTTTATTATTATTTTTCACATCATAAGGAAAGATGCTAAACTTTAATTCTAAAAAAGAAATTAGTAATAATGAAATCCATAAAGGAATTATTAAGATAGCATAATTGAAAAAAACTTTTTTGGTTTTAAATCTTAAGAAAATATCAATTAGTATTGCTATTAAAGTAATTATTACGGTTGGTTTAAATTTGTAGCCTATGAAAGCAATAATTCCTAGAAAAAATAAATATTTAGTATTATTAGTTTTCAAGAATTTAGTATATAAATATATTAATAAAATGGGAAAAAACATGGTTGCGGTATCAGTATAGAAGACTGGAATATATGAATAAAAAGCATAGCTAAAAATACATAATACTAATGAAAATAAAGCCATTTTTTTATTGAATATATTTCTAACAGTTAAGTAAAGAAATAAGACAGAAAGATCAATACAAAGCAAATTGACAAAAACAGTAAATACAATAGATTTTTTTATAGTAAATAAACCGAGTAATTTTAAGAATTTAAAAAGTATTATTTCTAAATATAATAAGGCATTGTTGTTAGGAAACATTTGAAAATAAGACCAATTAACAACACTAGGTGAAATTTCAACATAATTTCTTGCTGAGTCCATGACATTTTGCCAATCCCAAATAGGACAACATATACATACATAGGCATAAATACATTGTAAAAGCAAAAATATTAATATTAGAAAGAAGGCTATTTTCAATTCTTTTTTTAAAGAAATGTTCGCCATTTTTTTAAAAAATAAATTATAAATTAAAATAAAAAACAGTGTTGTTAAAATAAACATAATTAATATAATAAAGGGGTTTTCAGCATATATTAGGCTTTTATTTGAAAAGATGCTACCTATAAATATTAAAAAAAATACTAAAGTAAAAAGATATAAAAATAATCTATATAATGTACTTTTCATAATAGTTTATCACCTATTTTCTTAATATCCATTGTAAAATTTTATTACTTTTATCATTTTTTACAACAAAATTTGTTATAAATAGTGAACATTCTTTATTTTCAAAAGTTGAAAATGATTGATAAGCATCAGCATAATTTGAAATATTGCCTTTATAATTGATTACTTCATTCTTTAAAGATCGATATATTTCATTAAAATTAGTGACTGATGCTACTAAAAGAATCAAGATTAAAGACTTTTGTAATATATAAACTTTTTTATTTTTTTTATCTAGCTTATTTAAAAATTCGCAGACTAATAAATACATAACTATTAATAAAGGAATTGTTGCTCTATTACCTAAATCTGATCCTCCTATATAAAATAGTGGTGCTATCGCAAAAAAGATAAAGCATATTAAGATTTTTTTATAATTTTTCTTATTTATAATAATGATATACACAAGGAATTCTAATAATACAAATAGTGCATAGCAAAATAGTACTTCTAGCAATTTACCGTTATGTAAGTTATCTAGTATAAAACAACCTTTTTTGGATTCATTCAAGGTATACATAAAAACAATTGGTAATACGGATAAGCAAGAAAAGATGTTGTCTAATGTTAGTAGCTCTTTGATTCTTTTCAAATTAATAAACTCATTTAAATTTTTACCAAATATGATATAGCAAAAAATTAAATAGAGGAATCCTAACATGGGAAATGGCCCGAATGGAACTAATAAGGCGAAGAAATAGCCACAGGTTTTATAATCTTTCCTTTGCAAAAACAACATTACTGCAATCCAAGTAGGAACACTTTGGTTGAAAACCCAAAATAATTGTGTTATAAAAGACGACATGCAAAATATTCCCATACTTGTATCAATGTGTGTAGTACCAATTGGATGTACGGGTAATCCCCAATATTTATTCATTATTATGTGACCAATTACATTCAAACCACCAAAAGCTAAAAAAATAAAGAAATAACGATATTTAACATTTTTAAATAGTCGGCAAACATAATAGAAAAAGAAAATTACACCTATTGTTTGCCATAAAAGCATGAATAAACTGGCTATTTTAAAATTAGTTAGTTTACCTACTAAAGCACCTGGTAACCAGAAAGCAAAATAATAATTTAATAAGCCACTATTACCAAAAATACTTTTTTCATAGGGTAAGGATGAATAATCATATTTTACAGGCCAAGAATTATTAATCAAATCTCTAAAAATGGCATTACGACCATGATAATCCCAATTTTGTGGAAAAAGGCCACCTGCTCCAGATAAAATGTTTATTACTATTATAAGGAGTAGGAAAAATATAATTTTTCTCTTATTAAATATTTTATAGTAATCATTAAAAGGCAATGGCTTATATTTTTTTAAAACTAAATAGGTAGCAATAAGTAGTAAAACTATACAAGGAATTGAGATTATTCGATTGTACCAAAAAAACAATTGTATAATAATGGGAAGGACTAAAAATAGAATTCCTAATTGATACATTTTTTTATCTATTTTTAAGTATTTAGCTATTTTTCCTTCTCTATCGTTTTCTAAATTATATATAATATTTTTTTTAACAAAATAAGCCTCACAAGCAATATCCATTATTGGTTTATCGGACATTGAATCGGAATAAAAAGCTTGCAACTGTTTATTTTTATATATTTCTTTAAATCTTCTTACTTTTTCAATATCATGACAGTTTTTCTCTAAAAATTTACCTGTTTTTTCATCTACTTTGGAAGCAATTATTTTTATTTTTAATTTTTTTTCTAATGGTTTTAATAAAAATTCAGGTGATGCTGAGACAATAACATCGCTTTCTTCATGTTTTTCATAATACCATGGTTTTATTTTTTTTATATTTTTTTGCCAAAACTCTTCTAAATAAGAATCTAAATTAGCAATTCTTTTTAAAAATGAGAATACAGATTCTTTAAACTTTGTTTTATCTATTATACCTAAAATGTAAAGGAGAAAACCCCATAATTGTACAGGTAATTGTAATAATACTTTTTTATTTTTTTTTAAACAAAATAAATAAAAATCTACTGAAGAATCACCATTGTAAATGGTTCCATCAAAATCATAACCGTTTATCATAATAAGTACAAAATTCCCCCCATCATAATTACATATATAACTGCTGTTATAAGCAATTTTTTATCATTTAAAATTACTTCTATTGGATCACCATGAGAATTTCCTTCTATGTCCAAACTATATAATTGTAAAATTATCATTAGTAAGGGAATCGTCCAAAATATGTAATCATTTCCAATTCTATTAATCGTTGTTGCATCAACACACCATAATGTATATGATACTATTGCTAATGCTAGAGCTACATACATATTTTTATCTAAAAAATCTTGATTATACATTTTTAAAACATTTCTACTTTTATCGCCATTTTTGATAATTTCATTTCTTCTTTTGCCAAATCCTAAATAAAAAGAACCAAAGATAATCATTAAATACAAGTATTTAGATACTTCCACATTAATAACTATTCCTCCATACATAACGCGTAGTACAAAGCCAGTAACTATTATTACAACATCAATTATAGGTATATTTTTCAATCCTTTACTATAGAGAATATTAATTATTAAATAGAATAATGGTATTAGAATAACAAATATATTATTGTCTTCTCTAAATAAAATATACATTAATCCAACTATTAAAAAAATAAGTAATATAACTACTGCTACTGCTTTATTTTTACTAATAGTTCCACTTGCTAAGGGTCTATTCTTTTTAATGGGGTGTAATCTATCTTTTTCAATATCATTAATGTCATTTATTATATATACGATACTTGCTGTAAAAGAAAATATGAAAAAAGCAATTAAACAAGTAAATAGTAAATTAATATTTAACATATTTATACTGAAAAATAATGGTAAAAAAATTAGTCCATTTTTTAGCCAATGTTTAGCTCTAATCAATTTAATATAATTCTTCACGGGCCTCTACTCCTATTCTCCAACTATATTTATATAATATTTTATCTGAATCAATATTGGTATCTATTGTGTATTTAACATTATTATCGTTCAATGTATAATAGAATCCATATAAATCAGGGGCTACTGTTGATTTTAATTTTAAGTCATCTACTGTTTTCATTATCTTTATATCATCACTAACTTCTTTAAATCCTATTATCTCTTTAACATTTACATATATAAAACAAGTAATATTAACAGTAATTGCTAATATTAATATAAATGTTGGGATAAGTATTTTCTTATAATACTTTTTCAAATATACTGCTAAAATTATTGCTCCTATTGGTAGTAAATAAAATTGTGGAATATATCTTGCCCACCAACTTTCACCAACTAAAATTATTGTCAATATAACACTTAGTAATGGAAGTGTCACATATTTAATATTCTTTTTTTCTTTCTTTAGTAAGAGTATAGAAAAAATAGTAAATAATATAATTGATGTAATAAAGATAATACTTGTCCAAGGACCAAAACCAGCCATTCTAGTATCAGGATTATATAATGTTGATATTTCATCTTTATAAATTAAAAAAGGTATTTTATAAGATGGCTCACCATCGTAAGAGACGTTTTCTGTTTTTGATAAATAAGAAATTAAAAATTTTTCTAAAGAGTTTTTATTTTTAAAACTTTTAGGCTGCATGGTAGTAATTATATCTACCTTATCTTTACCAATTAATGGATATAAAGGATTATGATTGGTAATTGTATTTTTAATATATGAGTTAGCACCTATCAAGAAAATGGCAACTACATATATTATGGTAAAGAAGATAGTAACTTTTTTAAATGTTTCTAAAAAGTCTTTTTTACGATTTACTATGAGCCAATAAAAATAATAAACTGCTGAAATAACACCGGAACATAGAAGACCAGTAAATTTTAAATTTACAAAAATACTACAAATAGAAATTAGTCCTATAAAAATTTGCCAATTTATCTTTTCTTTGGGGTTTACTTGCATTAGTAGCAATAACTCAATGGTAAAACAAATTCCCATTATTCCATCGACATAATAAGAAAAGAATTGAGATAAAACAATTGGATTAAGTATCAAAAATATAGAAATTATTGTAGACCATTTTTTATCAATAATTTTTCTTAAGCAATTATAACTAATTATTAATAGCATTAATGTCAATATAAACGTAATACATTTACCACTTTCAATATTTCCTGTCATATTATAGATAGTTGCAGCAATTATCCAAGTAGCTTTAGGATAATGATCCATCCATAAATCCAATTTAAATTTTTTATCTATAGGAATAACTTTATCATTATTTTTTTGAAATTCTCTTGCTGTCTCATAAAGTGGATTCCAACCATTTTTTATAAAAGCAATAGCTGTTTTATGGTATGAATTTCCATCTACTGTTAGGTCATATGTTTTGTTATAAATAAATGGCAATACTAATAATAAAAACAAATAAACAACTATGATTATTATCTTTTTTTTGAGTAGTGTCTTATTATTATTTAACAAATAGACAATTATAGGGACAATGATACTAACTATTTGTATGATATTTAAATTTATACAATTAACAAGTTGCAATAGGGAAAAAATGACTAATACTAAAATAAAATAGCCACTTAACATCGTAAATAATTTCATTGAATCATTTTCCATTATATTTTGTTTATTTATGTTAAATTTTGTCTTCATCAATATCAACTACTTTCTATTTATATAAACTGCAATAAATCTTTGTAAGAATTTTATTTTTTTCAATACTTCTTTTTAGAAAGCCTCTATTTTCATAATATTTATTATCTTTATAATTAGGAATTTCTTTTTCTAAATAGATAAATGCCTCATCAATAAATTTCATAGCAAGCTTTTTGTCTTTTTGCATACGTTGTTGAATAGTATAATTAGTTATCATTCTAACTGTCAACTTATCAATTTTTTCTTTTAATTTTTGTTTATTTTTTGTGTACACCCTTATTTTATCAATTATTTTTAAAATGTCAAAGCATCTTGCATCTCTTATAGTAGTCTCACTATTATTATGTATACAATAGTAACTTAAAAATTCATTAACTTTACCAATTTTTTTAGCACAGCACAAAGTTTCAATTACAAAGGGAGCATCTTCATACTTTAAATTTTCTACAAATTTAATATTGTTTTTTATTATCATATCTCTTTTATATAATTTAGCCCACGGATTCAAGTGTTCGGTTATAATATTTGGATTTTCTTCTAAAGAACAATCATCAAATTTTTCTAGATAAACTTTTTGTATTTTTCCGTTTTCAAATACTTTATAATAATCACAAATAACAAGATCTAGGTTGTTTTTTTCACATCTTACAAATAATTTTTCACACATATTTTTATCAATGTAATCATCACTATCTAAAAACATAATATATTTACTAGTAGCTTTTTCAATACCAAAGTTTCTCGTTTTACCTATTCCTTGGTTTTCATTTTTATAGTATTTTATCCTTTTATCAGAATACTTTTTGATTAAATTTTCTGTATTATCTGTAGATCCATCATTTATAATAATAAACTCTAATTCTTTTTTTGTTTGAGTAATTAAAGAATCAAGACATCTAACTATAGTTTTTTCGGCATTATAAGCTGGTACAATTATACTTATATCACTTTTCTTCATTAATAATGTTACCTTTCTCTATATTTTTTTCATCTATTATATATAGTGGTCTTTTTTTTACTTCTAAATAAATTTTAGATAAATACATTCCCATAACACCAAAGAAAAATAATTGAACACCACTTGTAAAAATAATAATACAAGCAAGGGATGGCCAACCATTTACTGGATCACCATAAAGCACTGTTTTACAAATAATAATAATTATAAATATAAAAGCAATTAAGCAAAATATTAAACCTATTAAAGCAGCAATTACTAAAGGTGTGGTGGAAAAAGCTAAAATTCCTTCTAAGGCATACTTAAATAATTTAAAAAAGTTAAATTTTGATTTTCCAGCTACTCTATTACTTGTTTCAATATTTATCCATTTTGTATTGAAACCTACAAAACTAAAAATTCCTTTGGAATAACGATTATACTCTTTCATTTCTAAAATGGCATCAACCATTTTTCGTTTCATTAATCGGAAATCTCTAGCTCCTGGTACTTGTTTTGTAGATGATATCTTGCCAATTAAAATATACCAAAACTTAGTAAAAAATTTTCTTAATAAAGAATAATCTTTATGTGTTTTAGTATATAAAGCAACGCAGTCATATCCTTCTTCTTGAATTTCTTTGTACATTTTAATTATCATACTTGGAGGATCCTGCATATCAACATCCATTATTGCAACGTAATCACCAGTTGCATTTTCAAGTCCTGCGTACATTCCTGATTCTTTACCAAAATTTCTAGAAAATGAAATAAATTTAACACGAGAATCTTTTTTAGCATAGTCTTTTAAAATTGGTAAAGTCTTATCTTTACTACCATCATTAATAAATAAAAATTCAAAATCAACATAACTCATTTCTTTAGAAACTTTACAAATTTCTTTATAAAAAATTGGCAATGAATCTTCTTCATTATAGCATGGAATTACTAATGATATTTTATTTTTTTTTAACTTCATATATTTCCCCCACTATTTTATAAATTTATAATATATCTTAGGACTTATTTTTAAAAGTAAACATTTTAGTTTTCTAGGAAGTGTATCTTTTAAGAGATTATCAAATACTTTATCTTCTTTTAACATTTTTTTGTACATTTTGTATTCTTCATCTTGTAATTCACAAACTTTTAAAATAAGTGAGTTTGCTATAAAGCTTTTAAAGACTTTTGAATTTATATTGGCTTTATAAATTTCTTTTTCTAAATAAAGGTAATGTATGTAAAAATTATTTACTTTAATTCTAGTCCAAGAATAATCTTTATTATTCATTATACTACCAGTTCTTTTATAGTAATTATAACCAATATAAGAAATAGATTTTACACTATGGGCTTTTATTATAACTAAAGGAATTAAACCAAAGTCTTCATGAACAGTATCTTCCATAAATTTAAATTTTTCTTTTATAAAGTAACTTCTTTTATATATATAGCACCAAGCATTTTCTACAAAATGATACTTTACTAAGTAGTCAAAAGCCTCTTTTCCTGTTACCGTTGGAAATTCTTTTTCTTCATATTTAGTTATTTCATTATTATCATTGATAGTTTGTACTTGAAATCTTAAAATATCTAGGTTGTCTTCAATATTTTCAGCTAATACTTTTAAAAGATCTTTTTCAATAAAGTCATCACTATCTAAGAAAAATAAGTATTCTCCTTTAGCTTTAGCTATTCCAGTGTTTCTAGCACTTGATACTCCTTTATGTTCAGTAGTAATTATTTTATAAGGATACTTTTTAGCTATATCCATACTTTTATCAGTACAACCATCATTTACTATAATTACTTCATAATCAGTGAAGGTTTGATTTTTAACACTTTCTAAGGTTCTTTTTAAATATGGTTCTACATTATATACAGGAATTATTATACTAAATTTTGGCATTAAATCACCTCATCAAATATTTTTTCTAGATTCTTAATTCTTTTTTGTTGAATTTTATTAATATCAATATCTTTAATTTTCTTTGTTTTAGAAAGAATATCTTTAACTTCTTTAAGCATTAAGTTTTCATCTTTTGAAATAATATAGGCATAATCCTTACCAATATTTATTTCTTCGTCACTAACATCAATTGTAGTAATAAATGGTTTTTTTAGGGTAATTCCTTCTAAATACACAACAGGAAAGCCTTCGTAGTCAGAAGTTAAAAGAAGATAATCAGCTTTTTTCATATAAGGATATGGATTGGATTTTGGTCCTAAAAATTTAATTCTATTATTTAAGTCTAATTCTTTAGTTAAATCTTGATAAGTATTTTCATCAGGACCAGAGCCAATTATCCAAAGTTCAATATTTTCAATGTTTTTTACTAAGTTTATTGCTCTAGTTAGACGTTTTGATGAATCATCTAAGCGTCCTACAAAAACAAATAATTTTTTATTTTTGGGCTTTTCAATATTTATTTGTTTTTGACTATCTATAATTATTTTTTCAGTATCAATAAAATTATTATAGACTTTTACTTTATCTTTTAAACTAGGATAAAGACTTAAAAAATAATCAGCCGCCTCATTTGATACAAATAAAATGTGTTTATATTTTTCTACTTGTCGTGAATTAAAAAATTCTAATACTTCTTCTTTGGAGTCATAAACGTCTTTATAATTACTATGTACGTATAAACAATTATTTTTAGATGACATCTTAGCTATCTTATTTGAGCTATAACTATAAGTTGTAAAACAACAACTAAAATCATAATTATGATAATTATATATTTCAAAGATTAACTTATTTGTAAAGTTTAATAATTTGCGGATGGGTAGAAAACTATTAGTACTAACCTTTACTTGTCTTAGAATAACATTTTTATTTAAACTAGGAAGTAATTTACCTACTTTCTCTTCAAGTATTAGAGTAGCATTATATTTATCATAATTAATATTATTTAATAAATTAATTTGAGCTTTTTCAATGCCACCTATTTCTAAGTTTACATCAGCAAATAAAAGTTCTTTTTTATTTCTTTTATTAAGAGATATTATAATAAGAGATGCAAGTAGACTTACAGAAGGTCCCGTCATAATATGTCCCGTAAAAAAACTTAGAAAGATAATTAGTAATAAACTAATATATAACATGTAATTTTCATAATTAATTTTAATAGCATTCTTTAATGTTTTTATTATTACATAGAGAAAGATTACGAAAAAGATAGAGAATCCTACTATACCATTAGAATATAAAATATCGAAATAGTCCATTTCAATCAATTTAGTTTTTTTAGTATTTTTATAGTATCCTATACCAAATAATTTTTGATAGAAAGGAGCTTTTTCATATAATTTTTGTTTTCTAGCTAAGAAAGTTAGACGTTCACTGAATATAAAATGATCAACTAATTTTTTATCTTCAAAAACATCGGTAATATCATCTAATTCTAGGTAATCAAGATGCGTTCTTATATTTTTATAAAAGTTGGTTTTGGGTATTATAAGTACTGAGCTTATCGTTAATATTATTAAAGCTATCAAAGATATAATTATAGGTTTGTAAGCTTTATTTTTAAAGCTCTTAATCCAAAGATATATTAAAGAAAAAACAAATGTTAAAATAAAGGCTAATAGAGGTGTTTTAGTACCAATCGTTAAGATAACAATGAAATAAATCACTAAAGATAATAAGGAAAAAATATTTCTTTTTTCTAAAATAATTATAAACATAATCGGTGTTAAAAGAGAAATTATTCCACTAATTTCATTAGCTGAGTTATAAAAACCTAAAGTACCCGCTTTGGTAATTTCATAAGTCTTATAACCTGTATTGAATATTAAAGGAATAAAAATACAAATTAAATATAGCATTAATGTTGAATAATAAAGCATTTTACTAATTTTTAATTCATCTTTTAGGGAATATAGAGTTATTAAAATTATTGGGAAGTAGAAGAATTTAACTACTTCTTGAATTTCTTTTAAGAAGTTGGTAGGATAAAGTATTTTTCCTATAAGAAAGCATATTAAATAGATTATAATTAATGAGTAAGGAATGAGTAGTTTTTTCTTTTTATAAACAAATAAGGCTACTAAACAAAGGATTAACATAAATAAAACTTTTAAAATAATGCCTAGAGTAATGTTATAGTTTAATAGATGAATATTTAGTCCTGTAATTAAATCTAAAATTGGTTGAAATAATAAAAAACTAGAAATAAAAATATTAGTATTTTTTTTGATTTTTTCCATAGTCCCTACTCCCTAAATTTTCTTGTTTATTTAATTATACCATGCAAAAAGCTATATAGTAAATTAAAGTTATATCTTTTTTGGTTTTAGTTTTAAATTTTTATAGACATTTTTTTACAAAATATGAGTTGTTAAATATTTAAATTTTTCTTGTTCCATTATATAATTAATAATAATGGAGGTGTTAGCTTGGCAAGTAAGAAAAAGGTTCAACAAGTAGATAGAAAAACAGAATATCGTACTAAAAAGAATAGTGGAAAAAAGAAATTAGTAGTTAGTGATGAAATAGAAAAAGAAAATACTAAAGAGAATAATTTAGATGATGTAGAGAAACAAAAAACTTTATCCACAGAATTTGTTGATAAAAGTTTACTAAACAAAAATAAAATTTCTGTTGATAATTTAGAAAAAGATAATAGTAAGGTAGAGAAAAAAGGAAGTTTCTTAATTAACTTTTTATTATGTTTTATTTTAGTTATAGGTTTAGTTTTTTTCTTGTTAAATTTTTATTTAAATAAAGATTCATTAAATATTTTGAATATTTCTAGTTCGCTGCTATTGATGATATTTACTATATTTTTTGTACCAATAGGTTTTAAGAGTAAAAGTAAGGGTATTATTTTAGTTGCTTCCTTATTATTGGGTTGCTACTTCGGATTAGGTATTTATGGTAATTTGAGTAGCAGTAAAGATGTAGTAACAATTACTGGAGGCGTTAAGGATTTTACAGGTAAAAGCTTAACCGATGTTGTTAAATGGGCTGAAAAAAATAATATTACTTTAAATCAAGATTATGAGTATAGTGATATGGTTGAAGAATATAGTATTATTAGTCAAGATATTAATGCTGGTACTTCTTTAAAGGATGTAAAAGAGTTGACTGTAGCAGTAAGTCAAGGACCTAATCCTAGTAAAGAAATTATTGTACCTAATATGATTTCTTGGGATACAGAAAGAGTTATTAATTTTGTTTTAGATAATTATTTGACAAATGTTAATGTAGAATTTATTCAATCTGATAAAGCTGTTGATACAGTAATTGAACAAAGTAAAATAGGTAATTTAGAAAGAGATGAAGAATTAAAGTTAACCTTTTCTTATGGTGAAGAGCTTGGTTATGATGAGGTTAAAATAATTGATTTTACAGAGAAAACTGAATTTGAAGTAATGTTTTATTTAAAGCAACATCATTTAAAATATGAATTTGATAGAGACTTTTCAAGTAAAATAAAACGTAATTTAGCTATGAGTCAGGATAAGAAAGCTGGAAGTATTGTTAAAATTGATGATGAAGTTGTAAAGGTTACTTTTAGTAAAGGAAAAGAAATTAAAGTACCTGAGCTTACTAATATGTCAATGAGTGAAATTACTAACTGGATTATTGAAAATAGACTTAAACTTGAATTTTCTGATAAGTATGATGAAAAAATAAAGGAAAATAATGTAATTAGTGCTAATTTTAAAAAAGGAGATTTAGTTGAACAAGGTCAGTTAATTAAAATTGTTATTTCTAAAGGTGCTTTAAAGATGAAGAAATTTGATTCATATGAAGATTTTAGAGCATGGGCTGATAAGTATGAAATCTTATATGAAGAAAAACATGAATTTAGTGATAGTGTTCCTATTGGGGAAGTAATTAGTTATTCTTATAAAAATGGCGATGTTATTAAAAATGATGATGTTATTATAGTAACTATTTCTGATGGAGATGCTGTTAAGGTTCCCGATTTAGATGGATTAAATAAAAGTCAAGTAATTTCTAAACTTGATAAATTAGGTTTAAATTATAGTTTTGTCTATAGTTATAGTGATAAAGTAGAGGAAGGTTTAGTAATTAAGCAATCAATTAGTGTTGGAAGTGAAGTATCAGCAAATACTACTATTACAGTTACAATTAGTAGAGGTAAAAAGCCTTCTTCTAGTAAAAATACTTCAAGTAGTTCTAGTAGTTCAGGTAGTTCTAGTAGTTCAGGTAGTTCTAGTAGTTCAAGTAGTAGTTCTAGTTCTAGTAAGCCTTCTTGTGATAAGAAAACAAAAGTGTATATATATGATGAGCTACTTGATTTTAGTAATCCAAAAGGTACTTGTTCTAAGATAAAAGCGGCATATGGTGATGTAAAATTTTCTTGTACTTATGTTAGTGATAGTGGCTTAAAAAGTGGAATGCTACAAAATAGTAGTGAAGTCGATAGTAAAACATTTGATAATTGTGAAACAGTTACTTTAAAAATAGTCGATAATTAAAAGGAAAGTAAGGCTTTCCTTTTATTTTGCTATTTGACTGCTAAAACGAGACGAGATGAAAGGTCGCTACCAGAACCACCAGTGTATCTATGAAAGTAAAACTGTCCTGCCAAAACTCCAAAGCTGCAATTGCCGCCACGAGTGAACCAAGGATAGTCATAGTCAATAAAGGCCGAAAGATCAGCATACCAGCTATTATGTAGTCGTTTACCAACGTTATCATTACCTCCATCTGAATCATAATAATAGTAAAAGGGGCCCATTTCTCCGGTTGCATCACCTAAGATTCTTTTATTATAGCTAGTCCAAGTACAATCTTCATAAACGTCAAAATATTTATTTTCTTTTTCTTCAGGAGTTATTTCACTAGTAGCAGTGTTTTGCCCTTTTCTGTAGCCTGCCATATATTCATGTGCTCCACCACTCATATCATAAACCCCTGTTATATTTCCTGTTGTTGAGGCAAGATAACCTGTTGAAGTATTAAAGGCTTGTGTTACTTCATCACTTGTTCCATATGTTCCAGAATAACTACTTTGGTCTGTATTTGAGACTGCAGAATATCCTGCTAAAAATGCAGAATTATTATTGATATTTATTTCACTTCCTTTTCCATAGATGGAATGTGATAAGTAGGCAACGGCTCCCCACTCTGT
>CANQEF010000002.1 GCA_947594675.1 uncultured Bacilli bacterium | reverse complement strand
AAATAAAATCCGTTTGAGGCTCTGGTATGTAAAAATGCTTTTGAATTGACTTTAAAAATCCTGTACCCAGTAATCCTCCAGGCCCAATAGCATATAAGCTCTGAATAATTTGAAATCCAGTTCCAAGTTCATCGCTCCACGGATTTATAAAAGAAGTTATTCTGTCCATACGATATGGAGCAATTATAATTAAAATAACAATTCCTATTACACCAATTATACCCCCAAATACAAAAAACTTCATACTAATTCCCGCTATAAATAATAAAGAAATGATTGCCATAACTAAAATAACGCCAGTACCTAAATCAGGCTGTAACATAATTAATCCAAAAAAAAGTAAAGTTATTCCTAATATAGGGAATAATCCTTTTACATAACTCTTTAAGAAATTTCTACTTTTAGTTAAATACTTACTTGTAAAAATAATTAATCCTACTTTTGCGGCCTCACTCGGCTGTATACCTAAAGGTCCAATACCAAACCAACTTCTACTACCATTTCTAATACTACCAATTCCTGGTATTAAAACTAATATTAATAAAATAAGACATCCAAAAAGAATTTTATCTGCATATTTATAATAAACTCTATAATTAATTCTAGCTATCAAAAGCATTAAAACAACACCAATTAAAAAAAAGATTGCTTGATACTTTAAATAGTGAAAAGAATCATTAAATTTATAATCAGCCCATATACTAGAGGCAGAAAATATCATAATAATTCCAAATAAAGAAAGAATAAGGACTGCCAATAGAAGAATTTTATCTAATTTTTTCATCTTCTTCACCTAGTAAATTATATTAATAATACTAAAAAATATGAAATTATTAATTCTAGACATCCCCTAAAAAAGTTTTACTAAAATTTATTCTGATAATTAATAAAAAAGATGATATACTATAGATAGGGTTATTTAGTCTAAAAATAATTATATTATGTGCTACCTTAAGCATACAAATATTTTATTATGAAAGGCAAGAGTTATTATAACTCAAAAAATATAAATAGAAAGGATCAATCAAATAGATTAATAATTTATCTAAGATTGATTATACGAGGAATGTGTTATATGGAAAATGCTTGGAAAAAATATAAAGATTCTGATTTAGAAAAGTTAAATTCTTTAACAGAAGATTACAAAGAATTTCTTGATCTAGGAAAAACAGAAAGAGAATGTTGTGAAGAAATCATCAAAAGAGTAGAGGAAAATGGTTTTAGAAATTTAGAAGATTACATCACTAATAATGAAAAAATAACAGCTGGTTCAAAAATATATGTAAATAATATGAATAAAGCTATTGCTTTATTTATAATTGGCAAAGACAAAATTACAAATGGAATGAATATTTTAGGAGCCCATATTGATTCTCCTCGCTTAGATTTAAAAGCAACTCCTCTTTATGAAGAAAGTGAATTTGCATATTTTGATACTCATTACTATGGAGGAATAAAGAAATATCAATGGGTAACTTTACCATTAGCTCTTCACGGTGTAATTGTAAAAAAAGATGGTAGTAAAGTTGATATAAAAATTGGGGAAGATAAAAATGACCCTGTTTTAGGTATTACTGATTTACTTCCACATTTAGCCCAAGAACAAATGAAAAAAGAAGCTAATAAAGTTATAGAAGGAGAAGATTTAGATGTTTTAATTGGAAGTCGTCCTTTAATAATTGATAATAAAAATAAAAAAGATTTAGTAAAAGAAAATATTTTAAATATCTTAAAAGAAAAGTATTCAATCAGTGAGGAAGATTTTTTATCAGCTGAATTAGAAATAACTCCGGCTGGATATTCTCGTGACTTTGGACTTGATCGTTCTATGATTATGGGCTATGGCCAAGATGATCGTGTTTGTGCTTTTACTTCACTACAAGCCTTTCTAAATAGTAAAGCCACTTCTAAAACCTTAAGCTGTATCTTAGTAGACAAAGAAGAAATAGGAAGTGTTGGAGCAACAGGAATGTGTTCTAGTTTTTACAAAAATGCTATTACAGAAATATGTATTTTAATGGATGAAGTCTTACCAAATGCTACAAATCGTGTATTACAAAATTCTAAAATGTTATCTAGTGACGTAAATGCTGCTTATGATCCTCTTTATGCATCTGCTATGGACAAAAGAAGTGCCTCTTATTTAAATAAAGGCTTAGTCTTCTGCAAATATACTGGTTCAAGAGGTAAAAGTGGTAGTAATGATGCCAATGCTGAATACTTAGCTGAACTTCGTAAAGTAATGGATGATAATAATGTTTCTTTCCAAATATCTGAATTAGGTAAAGTAGATGTTGGTGGAGGAGGAACGATAGCTTACATTTTAGCTAATGAAAATGTCCAAGTAGTTGATTGTGGAGTAGGTATTTTAAATATGCATGCTCCTTGGGAAATATCTTCAAAAGCTGACATTTATGAAGTATATAAAGGCTATATTGCTTTCCTAGAAAATGTCTAATACTAAAAAACAAAAAAATATCTACTCAACTTAACTAGTAGATATTTATTTTTATTTTAAACTTATAATTTGTTGTTTCGAAAGATTAGTTACCTTAGCAATAAGACTTATATCAAGCCCCTCTTTTAACATATTTTTAGCGACATCTTTTTTGCCACGTTTTTCGCCACGTTTTTCACCACGTTTTTCGCCAAGCTTTTCGCCAATGTTTCTTTCAGTGTTACGCCAAAATATTTCTTCTTCCTCTTCTGTTAGTAGACTATTAAACTTACCATTTTCATTTAGTCTTCTCAATTTTTCATTATAATCCATGATTCCTTCATCTCCTTTATACATTACACTTAATTTTTCTAATTCTTCCTTATCTAAATTTTGCATTACTAAATATTTATATTTATCTAACTTTTCTTTGTCCTCATTGTACCAAAAGGCTCTTATTTTGTCCATATTAAATTCTATTTCTTTTATATTCTTAACTCTAACTATACTACCTGTTTTATTTACTACTTTATATTCTTCTCTAACACCATATTTTTTACCTAATCCATATGTAAAACTCACATGAATAAAATTATCATTTAAGTTATAGTTTTCATTTTTAAGTGTTTTAGATACTATAATACTATAAAAAAATATTGAATTTCTATAAGTTAATTCATTATTATAAGAAGAATTAACTTCAATGTGACAATAAATTTTTCCATTAATAAGAAATATACCATCAACTCTTTTAGATCTTTCATCTTTATTATGAATTTTTAGCTCATTATTTAAAAACTTTATACTTGTAATTTCTACATTTAAAATACTTTCTAGTAATTTAATTAAAAGTTTAGGATTATCTTCATCACAAAAAATATTTTTAAAAATAGAATCATATTTAGCCGTTAAATAGACATTTTTAGACATGTAACACCTCCTATAAATTTTCATTTATAGGATTTTAGCATGGTAATAAATATAACACAAATCAAGGTTTAAGCAAATTCTAATGAAAAAAGCTATGAAAATTTAAATTTCTTCTAGAAGAAAAATTGAAATTCATAACTTTTTATTTTGAAAAAAACTATTTTCCTAAAAATTTAACTTTTTTATTTTAAACTTACAATTTGTTGTTTTGAAAGATTAGTATATTTGGCTATAAGGTCTATATTTACACCATCACTTAACATATTTTTAGCAACATCTTTTTTGCCACGTTTTTCGCCACGTTTTTCGCCAAGCTTTTCGCCAATGTTTCTTTCAGTGTTACGCCAAAATATTTCTTCTTCCTCTTCTGTTAGTAGACTATTAAACTTACCATTTTCATTTAGTCTTCTCAATTTTTCATTATAATCCATGATTCCTTCATCTCCTTTATACATTACACTTAATTTTTCTAATTCTTCCTTATCTAAATTTTGCATTACTAAATATTTATATTTATCCAACTTTTCTTTGCCATCATTGTACCAAAAGGCTCTTATTTTGTCCATCTAAATTATATTCTTTTATATTTCTTAACTCTAACTATACTACCTGTTTTATTTACTACTTTATATTCCTCTAACACCATTCTTACTAACCCATATGTAGTTTAACAAAAGGCTTTTCTTTTTACCTAAAATGTGGTATAATATGGGAGCTAAAAAGGACTATAGTATTTATATAAAAATACTTTGCTAAAGTATCCTTTATATCTACAAGGAGTGATAATTATGCAAGAAAAAATATTAAATTCTATCAAGAAATGCCAAGATAAAAATAACTATATTACCCAAAAAATATTTAAGCTTTATCCATTTACAACAGAAAATCTATCTGCATTATTAGATTATTTTACATTAGAAAACAAATCTGTTTTAACGATTGACTCATCATCTGATTTAGCTATTAATGCTAATTTAAAAGGAGCAAGCGAAGTAACAATAATGAATGATTCTATCCTAACAAAAGAATACTTTTATTTAAAAAAAGCTGCTTTTGAGATATTAAGCTATGAACAATACTTAAAATATTTTATTAAAATAGGTAATGAAGGAAAAACATTTTCTATAGAAACATACAAGAAATTAAGAGATTATTTAAAAACACTTGATAAAGACTCTCTATTGTTATGGGATAAATTATATGAATTATTCCCAGGTAATTTAATAAGAACTAAACTTTTCAAAAATGATGAAGAAGAATTTTCTACTTTAAAGAAAATTAATCCTTATTTAAAAGATGAAGAAACTTATTCTTTAGAAAAAGAAAAAATAAAAGATTTTACTCCTATTTTTATATCACAAGATATAAGAGAAAGCATTCCTACTACCTACGACAATATTTTCTTTTCTAATGATACTTGGATGTCTACTAAAGAAATAGTTGACACTTATAAAGAAAAAATTTCTAAAAATCTCTCTTTATTTGGTAAAATATTAATTAGATACATGTATTTTTGTAAAGATGACAAAAAATTAGATATTGAAAGATCCCGTTACTATTACTTTGATGATTTAGCTTTGTCTTTTAATAAAGAATTAATTCCAGGAGTTGACTCTTTTACTAAAGAAAATAAAAATACTACAGATGGTCTTTTAATTTATCAAAAAAATAGGTGATTGAATGAAAAAAGTAATTATAATAGGTGGAGGAGTTTCCGGCTTAATGGCAGCTTTAAATATTTCTAAAGACTATGAAATAATTATTTTAGAAAGAAAAACTATTGGTAAAAAACTTCTTCAAACGGGAGCTGGTAAATGTAACTACTGGAATGAGTCAATTGATATTGATAAGTATTACACTCCTAATAAAGAAATATTATCATCTATTATATCTAATCCAAATAAAAAACTAGTTTTAGATATCTTCAAAAGATTAGGAATAATTCCTAAAATAAAAAATGGCTATTACTATCCTGTAACCGAAAATAGTCAAACTATAAAGAATGCATTACTAAATAAAGTTAAAGAAAAAGCGCTTATTAAAGAAGACTTTCAAGTTAAATCTATAAAAAAAGAAAGTAATAAATTTATTGTTTCTAATGAAAAAGAATCTTTAACTTGTGATAAGCTTATTTTAGCAACCGGTTCTAATGCCTTTTTAAAAGATAAAGATTATTTAGCTTATAATTACTTAAAAGAAACTAATCATACAATAAAATTCTTGCTACCTGCCTTAGTTGGTGTCCAAGTAGAAGATAAACTACTTACTTCTTTAAAAGGTTTAAGAATAGATGCAGAATTATCTTTAATTGAAAATAACAAACTATTAAAAAAAGAAGTAGGGCAGTTGCAACTATCAAAATCTGGTTTAAGTGGTATTTGTATATTTAATATTAGTAGTTTAATATCACGCGGTCTTTATGAACAAAAAGAGGAAGTTATAAAAATAAACTTTTTACCATTTATAAAAACAAATTCCTATTTAGCTTATTTTAATGAAAGAAATAGCCTAATGCAAAATCCTAAAGCTAAAGATTTATTTGAGACAATAATTGATTACAAATTAGTTAATGCCCTTTTTTCTAAACAAAAACTTACTAATGAAAAATGGAATGATTTATCTTTAGAAAAAAAGAATAATTTATTAAAAGCATTTACAGACTATAAAGTTATAATTAAAAAAACAAATTCCTTAGAAGAATCTCAAACAACAACAGGAGGAGTTAGTCTAAAGGAAATTAATCCCCATACCATGGAATCTTTATTAGTAAAAGATTTATATATAGTAGGAGAATTATTAGATGTTGATGGTATCTGTGGAGGCTTTAATTTAGCTTTTGCTTTTATAACGGGATATTTAGCTGGTAAATCTATTTAAGGAGTCTTTATGTTAAGAATTAAACAAATTAAAATTAATGCTTTAGAATATAGTTTGGATAAAATACAAAATAAAGTAGAGCATCTTTTAAAAACTAAAGTTAATAATTTGGAAATAAAAAAGAAGTCTTTAGATGCTAGAAAAGATACATTATACTATGTCTTTGAAGTAGATGTTTCTGTATCTAATGAATCAGCTATTTTAAAAAAAAGTCTAAAAGATGTCTTTCTATCTCCTAAAGAAGAGTATGTTTTTCCTAAATTAGGAAAAGAAAAATTAAATAGTAGAGTAGTAATAGTGGGTAGTGGTCCAGCTGGTTTATTTTGTTCCTATTTACTAGCGGAAAAAGGCTTTAAACCTCTTATAATAGAAAGAGGAGAAAAAATAGAAGATAGAGTAAATACAGTTAATAACTTTTTTGTTAGCAATAATTTAAATGAAGAATCAAATGTTCAATTTGGTGAAGGAGGAGCAGGAACATTCTCCGATGGTAAATTAAATACTTTAGTAAAAGACAAATTCTATCGAGGTAAAAAAGTCTTTGAAATATTTGTAGAAAATGGGGCTCCAAAAGAAATAATGTATGAAAATAAACCTCATATAGGAACTGACTTATTAAGAGAAATTATTATAAATATTAGAAAAAAGATTATTTCTTATGGTGGTGAATTCCGTTATAATACTAAGCTTACTAATCTTTTTATAAAAGATAATACTCTTGAAAGTATTGAAGTAAACAATCAAGAAATTATTCCTTGTCAAGTCTTAGTCTTAGCAATTGGTCACTCAGCTCGTGATACTTTCTCAATGCTTTATGATAAAAAGATATTAATGGAGCCTAAACCTTTTGCAGTAGGACTACGTATAGAACATCCTCAAGAATTGATTGATTTAAATCAATATAAGCAAAAAGTAAATTTACCACCAGCTGATTATAAATTAACTTATAAAGCTAGCACCAATAGAAGTATTTATTCTTTTTGTATGTGTCCTGGAGGCTATGTAATTAATGCCTCTAGTGAAAAAGGAAGACTTGTAGTTAATGGCATGAGTAATCATAAAAGAGACAGTAAAAATGCCAACAGTGCTTTAGTTATACAAGTTACTCCAAATGATTTTGGAAATAATCCCTTAGATGGAATATCTTTTCAAAGAAAGTTGGAAGAAAAAGCTTATAAGATAGGTAATGGCTTTATTCCTGTCCAATTATTTAAAGATTATAAAAATAATGAAAAGAGTAAAAAACTAGGAGATATTGAAGTAATAACTAAAGGTAAATGGCATTTTGCTAACTTGAATGAATTATTTCCTAAAGAAATAAATGCGACTATCAAAGAAGGTATTGATCACTTTGGAACAATTATTCAAGGCTTTAATAAAGATGATGTTATATTACTAGGTGTTGAAAGTAGAACATCATCTCCTGTGCGTATACTTAGAAATGACTCTTTAGAAACTAATATTCAAGGAATTTATCCGGGTGGTGAAGGAGCTGGTTATGCTGGTGGAATTACTTCGGCTGCTATAGACGGGGTAAAGTTGGCAGAAAAAATTGCTGAAAAATATAATTTTTCCTTGTAAAGAAATCTAATTACCTATATAATTTAAATAGAATTTGGAGGTTTTCTTATGTATTATAATGCTAAAAAAGAAAGACTAAAAAATATTATATATATAACCATTATTTTACTAATCGCTATATTTTCAACATATAAAATATATTATAAATTTAAAGAAGAACGCAATATTGATTATTCTTCTGAAAGCTTAGATGTTGTTTTTCATGAAAAAACAGGAGCAAGTGTAACTTTATCTAGAGTAAGCCCAGTAACAGATTCAGTAGGTCTTTCTTCCAAGGCTTACACTTTTACTATAAAAAACAATTTAACAGAAAAAGTAAATTATAAAATTAAATTAATAACTGATACGAAAAAAACTATTGATGATGAATGTGAAGATTATCAAATACCACAAGAATATATAAAGGTATCTATTAAAGAAGATAATACTGATAATATTATTTATAGCCTAACAGAATTAGAAGATAATCTTTTAGATATCTCAGAAATTCCAGCCTTAGGAGAAAAAAAATATTCTATACGTATATGGGTTGCTCAAGGTAGTAATGTTCCAACAGGAAGTATTTTACATTATCATGGACTAATTCAAGTTTTTGAAGATGATAATCTAATCGCAATGAAAGGTGATCTAAATGATTGATTTAAGTTTACTATATAGTAATACCAAAGAAAAAATAGATATATCTAATACTTATAATATTCCTAAGAGTTATATTACAAATGATGATGTAATAGCATTAGATGATATTGAAGTAGAAGGATTTATTACCAAAGAAGAAGATAGTTTATATGTAAAAATGCACGTAGAAGGACAAATGCTTTTAAAAGATTCTATCTCTTTAGAACCAATAAATTACCCTTTTTCTTTAGAATATGATGATATTTTAGAAGAAAATTGCAAAAAAGATGAAAATACCCTTGATATATTTCAATTTTTGTGGGAAAATATTGTACTAGAGGTCCCATTACAATATACTGAAGTTGAAGACTTTAGTAAATATCATGGGGATGGATGGAAATTAATTAGTGAAGATGAACTAGTTAAGAGTAATAATCCATTTACTAAAATATTAGAAGATGAGGAGTGATAAAAATGATGAAGTTAAATATCCAAATGTTTGCTGTTCCTTTTCACAGAGTTTCAAAAACGAGAAAAAGAATGAGAAGAAGTCATAATGCATTAGAATTACCTGGTACTACAAAATGCCCAAGTTGTGGTGAGGTTATTAAACCACATAGAGTATGCCCAAAATGTGGAAGTTACAAAGGTAAAAAAGTAATTGCTGATAAAAGTGAAGAATAATTTTACAAAAAGTGGACAAAAGATTCACTTTTTTTGTTGACAAATTATGACGGGGGGGGGGTATATTTATCTTATAAAATAATGAAGTTGTGCATAATTTGGTGGTGGAAAAATGAAAAGAAGGACACATTTTATTTTAGCAAATTCTTTAATTTTAATCGTTTGTTTAATGAGTATAGGATATTCTGTTTTGAATAGAGAGTTAAATATAACGGGAGAATTTGTTTATAAAGTACCAGCTGATATTAGAATAACTAATGTTAAGTTGGGTGATAATAAGGCTATTGAAAAGTTTTCTCCTAAGTTTTCTAGTGATGAGATTATTCTAGGTTATGAATTAAATGATAAAGATTCTTATATTACTTATAAAATTGAAGTAACTAACTTTTCTGATTTTGATATGGGTATTTTAAAAATAGAGGGAGTAGATAATTTAGAATTAGAAGGTTATACTCTAAAAACAAAATTAGTTGATACGAAGGGTAACTCTAAAGCGGGAATGATAAAGGAGTTTACTATTACTTTAAGAAGTGTTACTGATAGAATAAGAATTTATTTTGAACCAATATATCAAATTACTTATGATGGCTTTAGTAATACTATCAGCTACAAAAAGGAGATAATGGAGAGCGAAACCTTAAGAAATACATTTACAGAGGATGTAGAAGATATAATAATCACAATGAATGATAAAACTTTACTTGATTATGATAATCATGACGATTATCAATTTGTTAATAAGGAATTAGTTTTAGAAAATGTAAATGGCAATATCTTAATAGAAAACAATACACCAAATGCTCCAGTATTAAATGGCGATATGATACCGGTATATTATGATGAAAAAGTAGGACAGTGGAAAAAAGCTGATATAAATAATTTAAATAATAACTGGTATGATTATAAGACACAAAAGTGGGCAAATGCTGTTACAATTGTTGATAGTAGTTATAAGGAAAAACCACTTGGCAACGTAAGTACAGATTTAACAAATCAACTTTCTTTA
This sequence comes from uncultured Bacilli bacterium, assembly GCA_947594675.1. The sequence continues at coordinate 26,977 of CANQEF010000002.1, read as the reverse complement.
TACAACTATAAAAGTACTAATCAAAGTTACAATAATACAAATAGTAATTTCACACTAAGCTTTACAACAGGAAGTAATGGAGGAACGCTTTCTTTTGACTACGAAGTATTAGGCCAAAAAAAAGATGATTATTTTTTGGTTAAATTAACAATAAACGGCGTTACTGAAAAAATTGATGGACCATATGCTAGTGGCATTGCTGGAATTACGTCCAAGAGTTATAGTAAGGAACTTACTGCAAATGCTCAAGTAACAATAACAGCTGATTATCCAAGAGGAAGTAAACCTATTAAGTATGAATCTACAGCTTATATAAGAAATTTATCAATACCAGAAGGCTCAACAGCTATTAGTAATGATTCAACGGGTGAATATCCATGGACACAAGAATGGAAATATTTTATCGCAACAAAGTATGAAATTGATAATGAGGGAAAATTTGTATTATCGGGAAATGATAGTCACGATTTTAATACAAATGATATAGGAAAATTTATTTGTGCAGATGGAGGAAAAGTTTGTACAGAATTATATGAGATAACAAATGTAGTGGGGAATACTGTAAAAAGTGTAAATAAATATTCTACAGAACAATTTAAAGCTAGAGAAACATATAAGAACAATCCAACAGGAACAGAAATAAAAATGGGATATATCAATACGATGTGGGTGTGGATACCAAGATATTCTTATACCATAAAAAGTGAAGATGAAATTAATTATTATGGCAAGGCAACTTTTAGAGATGCAAAAAATCCTACACCAACAATTGAATTACCAGGAGAAATAGACATAAAATTCATATCAGTAAGAAAAAATGAAAATACTGGCAATGCCCAGTATACAGGGAATAAAATAAAAAATTGGAGAACAAACGATGCCTTTAACTTTCCTGAAACTGACGCAGCAGGAGACAATATTCCAACTGCACGAGCAGGCCTATGGGTAAGTAAATTTGAGCCGAGTGGCTCATATACAGAATCATGTAAAAATGAAATGTGCGATGTAAGTGGAGTAACAATTATACCAAATCAATATTCAATAAGAAATAAAACGTTAGCTAACTTTTTCTATATGTCAAGAAGTATGCAAATGAATAATGCCAACACTTATGGATTTAATAAAAAAACAGGTGATTTGCACATGATGAAAAATGATGAATGGGGTTCTGTTGTCTATCTCTCACAGAGTCGTTATGGTAAATATGGAAACAATGATTACACTGGAAAATATAAAGAAATATATCAAAATAAATCTGATTATTGTGTAACGGGAAGTAGTAATGGAACACCACCACAAGACGAAGAAATTCTACCTTATCAATATACATATGATAATATGACAGATTTGCAAACAGATGAAGATGGAAATAAAAGAGGACAAGCAGGACCCGGAGCTTCAAATACTGGAACAATCTATGGTATATATGACATAATTGGAGGAGCCTATGAATATGTCATGGGGGTATTAGAATACGATGAGCAAGGAAACACAAACCACGCTGGAAAATTAGCTACTGGATATTCAGGATTTATAGGACTAAATTTTGGTGGAACTTCGACGGGTTCAATAGCTTTACCAAATAAAAAATATTATAATGTATATAAAACTGCTAAGGGATTATCTGGAACATGGGAAAATGCTAATGTACAATCAGCTTGTGATGGAGAAGTATGTTACGGCCATTCTTTAACAGAGACAAGAGGCTGGTATGCCACTTTATTATGGGGATTTGTATATCGTAATAATCCATGGATTAGTCGGAGTGATAATTATGATTATGGTGATAAAAGTTATGGAATGTTTGAAGGTTATTCATCAAGGGGAGGCTCCACTGATGAAGACTCATGTCGCCTAACACTAATCCCATAAAAGTTTATTTAAACTTCTTAAATAAACTTAATAGAAAAGAGGGTAATTCCTCTTATTTTTTTACTATTTGATTTTATAAAATTTTAGTAATTTATCCTAACAAAATACTCTAAAAAACCGATTAATTAGTGTATAATAGAGATAGGTGATTTTATGCTAGAAGATAATTTACTAATAGTTTGTCCTAATCCTTTAAAACTAAATATTTTAAAAGAATTAAGTTGTACAGAAAAGCTATTTAATATTAAATTTATGACTAAAGAAGAATTTAGAGATAACTACTATTTCAAGATAAAAACAGATCAAGCAATAATTTATTTAATGCAAAAATATGCTTATGATATAGATGTTTGTAAAGTATACTTATCTAACTTATATGTAATTGATGAAGATAAGTCTTACAATTCAGAAAAACTAAAATTTCTTCAAAACATAAAAAAAGAACTCGAAGACAATAATCTTTTAGTTTATAATCCTACTTTTAAAGACATCATCAAAAAAAGAAAAATCCTCGTCAAAGGTTATTATGAATTAGAAAAATATGAAGAAGAGATGCTTTCCTTCTCCTTTGAAATACCTAAAAGTACTATAAATACTCCTGTTATGAAATGTAACACACTAGAGGAAGAAATTAATTATATTGCTATTGAAATAAGAAAGCTTATCAAAAAAGGCATACCTTTAAATAATATATATCTTACTAATGTACAAGAAGACAACTACTACCTCTTACGTAAAATATTTCTTTTTTATGAAATACCTATAAATATAGATATAAAAGAAAAAATCTATGGCACTAAACCTGTTCAAGAATACCTTAAAACGAATGAATTAAATCCTAATTATCCATCTATTAATAAGAAAATAGTTGAACTTATAAATGATTTAATTGAATTACCTGACTGCAAAGAAAAGCATCTTTTACTAAAGGATAAGTTAAAAAAAGCAACTATTTCTAGTAAAAAATATACACCGGCAATAGAAATAGTTAATCTTTATAATTATTCATTTACAGATGATGACTATGTCTTTGTTCTAGGCTTTAACCAAGATATCTTACCTAAGACTAAAACAGATATTTCCTATATTGAAGATAATATTAAAGATGAAGTTTCTCTTTATAAAACATCTTATTTAAATAAAAGAAATAAACAAATACTTATATACTTGCTTAGTAAAATTAAACATCTTTATTTATCTTATAAGCTATCTTCATCTTTTACTACTTATTATAAATCTTTTCTAATAGATGAATTAAATTTACAAGAATTATCTTTAGAAGAAGATACTTATACTTATTCAGATATTTATAATAAAATTCGTCTAGGCACTATGCTTGATCAGCTTAATCTTTATGGAGAAAGACATAATTACATAGATAAACTACTTTCAACTTATAAAACAACTTACTTAACATATGATAATTCTTATACTGAAATAGATAATGATACTTATCTAAAGAATCTAGATTATCCTTTGAAACTATCATATACCAAGCTTAATACTTATAATGAATGTTCTTTTAAATATTACTTAGATAATGTCTTAAAACTAAATATTTATGAAGAACAATTTCCTCAATTTATAGGTAGTATGTACCATAAGATTTTATCGCTTTGTCAAAATCCTAATTTTAACTTAGAAGAAGAATATACTAAATATCTAGAAAAAAGAGATTTATCCCTAAAAGAGCAAGTACTTTTAGTCAGAATAAAAAAAGACTTATTAGAATTACTTTCAACTATAAAAAAACAACAATTACTTACGGGCTATGATTCTTACTATTTTGAAAAAGAAGTAAAAGTTGAAGTAAGAAAAGACATCGCAGTTGAATTCGTGGGCTATATTGATAAAATAATGTTCTATCAAAAAATAAATGATACTTACTTTTCTATAATTGATTATAAAAGTGGCACTATTGATACATCGATTACTCCTTTAAAATATGGTCTTCATATGCAATTACCAATCTACTTATATTTAATTAATTATGGTAATATCTTTGAAAATCCTATTTTTACAGGAATATATTATCAAAATATTTTATTCGATTACCCCAGCTTTTCTTCTAAAATGGCTAAAGAATTAGAAGAAAGATTTTACTTAAATGGCTATTCAACCGATGATATCAGTATTCTAGAAAAATTTGATTCTACCTATGAAGACAGTAAATTAATAAAAAGTCTTTCTTATAGTGACAAAGGCTTTGGCTACTATTATCAAAATAAAGTTATTTCTAATGACTTAATGTATAATTTGATTAAGTTTACTAAAAAAGAAATACAAAATAAAACTGATTCTATTATAAAGGCTGATTTTAAAATAAATCCTAAGAATTATGCTGACAAAGAAGATGCTTGCAAGTACTGCAACTATAAAGATATTTGCTACAAAAAAGATACTGATACCGTTTATTTAGAAAAAGTAGATGACTTATCATTCTTACAGGAGGTTTTATAATGTGGACTACTGAACAAAAACAAGCAATTGAATTAGAAGGAAAAAACATTATTGTCTCAGCTGGAGCTGGTTCTGGAAAAACAGCCGTTTTATCTGAAAGAGTCTTACGTAAAGTAAAAGAAGGCATTCCAATTACTAGTATTTTAGTATTAACTTTCACTAAAGCAGCTGCCTCTGAAATGAAAAGTCGTATTCGTAAAAAATTAATAGAGGCTAACTTAACAGAACAAGCTAATCTAGTGGATAGTGCTTATATTACTACTTTTGATGCTTTTGCCTTAGCAATCGTTAAAAAATATCATACCCAACTAAATATTACTAAAGATGTAGAAATTACTGATGAAGTCCTAATTAACTTTGAAAAGAAAAAGATTCTTGAAGAAATTATGTCGGAAAACTATCTATCTCCTAAAAGCAATTTTTTAAAACTTATTAATGATTTTTGCTTAAAAGATGATGAAAAATTAAAAGATTATTTTCTAAATATTTATAAAAAATTAGAACTAAAATATGATAAAAATACGTTTTTAGATAATTATATAACAAACTTTTATAAAGAAGAAAATTTATCTTTATACTTAAAAGAATATATAAATCTATTACTAGAAAAAGTAAATGAATTAAAAGATCTTATAAAAGAATTAAGTCTTTACTTAGATGGCACTTATATAGAAGAATTAGAAAATTCCTTTGCAAATCTTTTACAAGCTAAAACTTATAAGGATATTAAAATAAATCTTGTTGATAAAATAAAACAACTACCTCGAAATTCACAGGAACAAGCCAAAGAATTAAAAAAAGAACTTACTAATATTAATAAAGAATTAAAAGATTTAACTCTTTATGAAGATGAAGAAGAAATTATAAATGAAATATTCCAAACTAAAGATGATGTAGCAGCAATCATTGATATTTTAAAACAACTAGATAAGCGTCTTACTACTTTTAAAAAAGAAAATAATTTCTATACTTTTACTGATATAAGTAAAATGGCCATTGATGTAGTAGTTGACAATAACTCTGTAAAAGAACAATTAACAAATAGCTTTAATGAAATATTAATTGATGAATATCAAGATACATCAGATATACAAGAAAAGTTTATTTCTCTAATTGAAAAAAATAATGTTTATATGGTAGGAGATATAAAACAATCAATCTATCGTTTTCGTAATGCCAACCCATATATATTCAAAAATAAATACGATTCTTATCAAGATAATTCTTTAGGTATAAAAATAGATTTATTAAAAAATTTCCGTTCCCGTAATGAAGTTTTACAAAATATTAATATGGTTTTTGATTTAATTATGGATGATAATATTGGTGGAGCTAATTATAAAAAATCTCATCAAATGATTTTTGGCAATAACACTTATGAAAATGAAGGTAAAACAACGCAAGACTATAATATAGAAGTTTTAACCTATTCTAAAGAAATAAAAGGCACAAAAAAAGATGAATTAGAAGCATCTATTATTGCTAAAGACATAAATAAAAAAATATCTTCTTCCTATCAAATATATGATAAAGATGAAAAAATTCTACGACCAGCTACTTATTCCGATTTTGTTATTTTAATAGATAAAGGAAAAAGCTTTGATTTATATAAGAAAATATTTGAACAGGAAAAAATTCCTCTTAATATTTTACGTGAAGAAAAACTAACTACCGCTAAAGATATTTTAGTTATAAAAAATCTTTTACGATTCCTAATCTGTTTAAAAGAAGAACAATTTGATGTAACTTTTAAATACTCATTTGTATCACTTGCTAGAAGTTTTTTATTTCAAATGGATGATGCTACAATCTATGATATCTTTATTAATAATTCATACAAAGATAGCGTTATTTATAAAAAATGCTTACCCCTAATAGAAAAGATAGATGAAACTTCTCCTTCGGAATATATATATCATATCCTTGATCAATTAAACTATGATGAAACATTAATTTCTATAGGAAATATCTCTCAATCAAGAATTAGAGAAGAATATATTTATAACTTAGTTAAAAATTATGAAAATATGGGCAAGACTATTTATGAATTTGCTGATTACCTTGATCAATTATTTTTAAATGATTTAGACTTAAAATTTGAAAAGAAAGAAACACTAGGTAATGCTGTTAGTATTATGACTATTCACAAATCAAAAGGATTAGAATTTCCTATTTGTTACTTTGCAGGATTTTCAAATAAATTTAATTTAAGTGAATTAAAAGAAAGAATTGTTTTTGATAATAAATATGGTCTTATTATACCTAATGTCTCTACTTACTATAAAGATACTATTCTAAAGACACTCCTTAAACATACTACAAGAAAAGAAGAAATATCTGAAAAAATAAGACTTTTATATGTTGCTATGACTAGGGCTAAAGAGAAAATGATTATTGTTAGTAAAGAATTAGAACCACTTGAAACAGCTGAAGTTGCTTTTTATAAAAAATATAAATATGATAATTTTTACTCCATCTTACAGAGCATTTATTCATCTATTGAACAATTCTTTCAGGAAAGTAAAGTTACAATCAATGAAGATTTTAAAAAAATAAATAAACAAATTGATGTATCTTTAAAACAAACACCCCCTCTAAATATTGAAAGATGCTCTCTTACTCCTAAAGAATTAGAAACTACGCATTATTCAAAAGAATCTCATCTAATAACAATAGAAGAAAAAAAAGCTATGGCTTTTGGTGAAGAAATACACAGCCTTTTAGAACAAATAGATTTTAATAACCCTAATTTTTCTAAATATGATGTATCTAACAATATAATTGAAAATATCAAGTATTTTTTAAATATGCCTTTAATTAAAGAAAATTTAGCTTGTAAAATGTATAAAGAATATGAATTTATTTATGAAGATAATGATAAACTCTCTCATGGAATAATTGATTTATTAATTGAAAGAGAAGATAAAATGATTATTATTGATTATAAATTAAAAAATATTAATGATATAGCCTATGATAAACAATTAAATGGTTATCGTGATTTTATTGCGAAAAAGACCAACAAGAAAGTTGATTGTTATTTATATTCTATTATGGATAAAAAATTAAAAGAGGTGGAAAATGGTAAAGATTTGCTTTGTGTGTCTGGGTAATATTTGTCGTTCTCCCATGGCTATGTTTATAATGCAAGAGAAAATAAGAAAATTAAATCTGGAAAATATATTTTTAATCACTTCCAAAGCTACTTCTTACGAAGAAGAAGGAAACGATATGCATGAACAAGCTAAAAAGGTTTTACAAGAAAATAATATTCCTTATACAAAACACTATGCTAGTAAGCTTAAAAGTGATGATTATGATAAATATGACTATTTTATTGGAATGGATGAATATAATCTAAAAGCTATGAAAAATCTTTTTCACAATGATTCTAAAGAAAAAGTTTTTCTTCTCTTAGATAGAAATATTGAAGATTCTTGGTACACGGGTAATTTTAAAAAAGTCTATAATGATATTGAAATTGAATAGATAAGCTACTTAATAAATTAATAAAATAAAGCTTTCTACTTTACAATTGTCCTTTTTTCTTTTACTTGATATAATTAAATAAAGGAAGGTGTTATATATGTCTACTGCTCATATTGAAAGTAAAAAAGAAGATATTGCTGATATTGTTTTGATGCCAGGAGATCCCTTGCGAGCTAAATATATAGCTGAGAATTTTTTAACGGACGCAAAATTAGTTAATTCCGTTAGAAATATGCTTGCTTATACTGGTTTTTATAAAAATAAAAAAATAACCGTCTTTTCATCAGGAATGGGTATTCCAAGTATTGGTATATATTCATATGAATTATATAAATTTTATGATGTAAAGAAAATAATCCGTATAGGAACATCAGGCAGTTTTAATAAAAATATAAAATTACGCGATATTATTTTATCTAGTGGAAGTTATTGTAAGAGTTATTTTCCTTATCTTTTAGGTGGAGAAGACTTATCTTTTATTAAATCTAGTGCCTCTTTAAATGAAAAAATTAGAAAAAATGCCTCAGAAAAGAATATTCCTTTGAAATTTGGAGAAACTATTACTAGTGATGTTTTTGACCTTTATTGCACTGATATAAAGCAATTTAGAAGTAATTTTGAAGAAGATAGATTTCTAGCAGTTGAAATGGAATCATTCGGTCTTTATTATGTAGCTAAACTTTTACAAAAAGAAGCTACTTGTTTAATGACTGTTGTTGATTCTTTATATGATAAAAGTAGTCTTTCTCCTGAAGATAGAGAAAAATCTTTAAATGATATGATTACTTTAGCCTTAGAATCATGTTTATAGAAAGAAGGTAAAAAATGGAATACACAAGAAAAGATTTAGGTTCCTACAATTTACATATTATAAAAACTAATAAATTTAAAACAATTAATGTTAGAGTAGTTTTCCATAGTCCTATAGTAAAAGAAGAAATTACTTTACGTAACGTTTTATGTGATATGTTTTTACAATCTTCTAAATTATATGATAGTAAAAGAAAACTAACAATAAAAGCTCAAGATTTATATGCAGCTAGTATAGAAACTACTAATAATCGTTTAGGTAATTATATCATTACTAATTTTTACTTATCAGTATTAAATGATAAATATACAGAAGAAAATAATTTTGAAGAAAGTCTTAAATTTTTAAGTGAGGTTATTTTTAATCCTGATGTTGAAAATAACAAATTTAAAAGAGATAAACTTGATATAGTAAAAACAATGACTACTAATAACATAAATTCAGTAAAAGAAAATGCTAGTAGTTATAGTCTTATGCGGATGGCTGAGGCATACTCTAATTCTCCTGTTTCTTATCGTATGATTGGTTATTTAGAAGATTTAGATAAAATAAATGAAGAGAATTTATATGATTATTATCTAAAAATGCTTGAAAAAGACTTTGTCGATATCTTCGTGGTAGGAGATGTTAAAGATGAAGAAATTATCAACTTAATAAAGCAAAACTTTAAATTTAAAACAGTTAAAAGAAGAAAAATTCCTTATATTATAAATAGTACTGCACGAAAAAGAAGATTGTTTGCTAAAGAAAGCATTGATAATTCACAAACAAAACTTGCAATTTGTAATGTTACTAGTAATCTTACTCCATATGAAAGATATTACCCACTTACTTTATATAATGTTATTTTGGGTGGAGGTAGTGATTCCAAATTATTTAAAAATGTTAGAGAAGAAAACTCCCTTTGTTATTCAATAAATTCTGTTACTAATAAACTTGACAACTTACTTATTATTATGGCTGGTATAGATAAAACTAACTATAAAAAATGTTTAGAATTAATTGAAAATAATATGCTAGATATGCGAAAGGGTAAGTTTACGGAAAAAGATCTTAAAATAGCTAAAGAATACTATTTAACCGCAATTGACGAAATGCTTGAAAACGAAATGAGTATTATTGATAATTACTTAATGATGGAATTACTTGGAACTGATGATATCGAAACTAAAAAAGAAAAAATGCTTAAAGTAACAAAAAAAGAAATTGTTAAAATCGCTAAAAAAATAAAAATGGATACAGTATTTTGTTTGGAAGGGATAAAAAATGAAGGAGATTAAATTAAAAAAGTTAGATGTAAGCTGTTTTGAAGAAAATTTAGAAAATGGTTTAAAAATAGTTTTATTACCATTTCCTAATAAGAAAAATTATTTTATTAGTTATGGAACCTACTTTGGAGCTGATATAACTACTTTTACAATTAATAAAAAAGAAGTAAAAGTACCTGACGGAATTGCTCATTTTCTAGAGCATAAAATGTTTGAGCAAGAAGATGGCATTGATCCTTTTAGTTTTTTTTCAGAAAGTGGTACTGGTTCAAATGCCTCTACAAGTTATGAATTTACCCAATATATTTGTTATGGAAATAAAGAATTTCCTAAAAATTTGAGATACTTATTACACTTTGTAAATAAGCCTTATTATACTGATGAAAACGTTGAAAAAGAAAAAGGAATTATTGCGGAAGAATTAAAAATGTATGAAGATATACCTGACTTCAAACTAGAAATGCGTCTAAGACAAAATATTTATAATAAAAGTCCAAGACGGATAGATATTGGAGGAACAGTAAAAGAAGTAAATAAAATTACCAAAGAAGATTTATACTTATGTTATGATAATTTTTATACTCCTAGTAATATGTTTTTATTAATAGTAGGTAATTTTGATAAGGATGAAGCTATGGACATTATTAAAGATGAAGTAGCTAATATCAAGGATAAAAAATTACCTATCGTAAAAGAAGTTATCGAAGACAATAAAGTATTAAAAAAAGAAGATGTAATTTATGGAAATATAAATGTAGATAAATTAGGTATAGGTCTAAAAATAGATACTACCAATTTCAAAATGGATGACTTAGAAATTGATTTATATTTAACTATGCTTACATCAATAATATTTGGCTCATCTTCTGAATTTAGAGAACGTGTAAGAAATGAAAAACTAATAAATAATTTTTATACTGAATGGGAAACTTATGAAAACTTTAGAGTTTTCTTTATCATAGCCTCTTCAACAGATACTGAAAAACTATTAGAAGAAATAAAATATGAATTAAATGATTTAGTTATCGATGAAGAAAGCTTTGAAAGAATGAAGAAAGTTTGGATTGCTAACGAAGTGAAAATGATTGATAATGTAGATGCTACCGTGGGAAATTTATTTGATGATTTAATTAAGTACCGTAGAGTTATTCCTAATAAAGTAGATATCATTAAAAAAATGAATCTTTCTAAAATAAATGAATTAGCTAAAAAAATCGACTTTACAAATATGAGTATTGTTGAAATGAAATCAAAAGAAGAGTAATTACTTTTCTTTTATTATGTTTTATGATATGATTAACTTGTAAAATTGAGGTGGTTTAAATGGATTTTAAAATAGGGGATGACTTTGAATTCGAAGATAGATCTAAAAAGAAAAGCATGTCTAATGGTATGAAAATATTCATAGTTATAACAGTTTCTTTGATAGCCGGAGTATCAGTTTATTTCATTACTAATTATTTCTTTGGTAAAGAAACTGAAAAACCAATTACTTCGGAAGTTGTTAGTTTATCAGATCCTAGTGTTGAACAAGCATACAGCTATGTAACATATAAACAACAGGGACAAAGGTATGATAAATTTGTTAAAGAACAAAGTGTTACTTTAAATAGTTTTACTAATGAAGAAAAATTTAAATATGCTTTCATGTTTTCCTCTAAAGAAGATTTTTCTATCTCTGGAAAAAAAGATGCCAATAATAATGATATTTATTCAATTTCCAATAGCAAAGTAAATAGTTATATGAAAAAATTTTTTGGTGATAATGTAACATATTCAACTGCATCTTCACTTGAATTACTTTTAGACTATAGATTAGGTAATAGTGGTAATAGTAGTAATAATATAGTCTTAAATTATGACACAAATAGTGATAGTTTTTTAGCTATTTTAAATGGAGTAAAGTCAGTAGATACTGAATTTATTGATCCTTTTATAGGAAGTTTGACTAAAGCAACTAAAAGAGCAGATGGAACACTAGAATTACAAGAAAGAGTTATCTATACATCATTAATTGAAAATGGTGAAGATAATTATACACTAAATATATATAAAGATTATAATAAGACTAATCTCCTAGAATCAAAAACAAATTTAACAGAAGAAGATTTATCAGATGAAACAATAGATATATCTAATTACTTACAAACAGCTAGTCTTATTACCTATACTTTTAATAAAGGAACCGATGGCAATTATTACTTTGTAAGTAGTAATATTAAAAGTTAGAAAAGCAATTGCAGAAAATACCTGCAATTTTTTATACTAGGAATTTGCTTGGTAAAGACGAATAAATATGTTATTAAATGCAACACAAAAGAGTATATAGTTATCAGATACTATTTACAAAATCCCCTTTTTGTAGTATAATATATCCGTTCATAAAAAGGGGGAATTTGTAATGAATAACTTTGTTGATTATTACAAAATTTTAGGAGTTAATGAAAATGCATCACTTGATGAGATAAAAAAATCTTTCCATACTTTAGCTAAAAAATATCATCCTGATTCATGTATAAATAGTACAAAAGAAGAACAACTTCTTTATAAAAAACAACTCCAAGAAGTATTAGAAGCTTATGAAGTTTTAAAAGATGATAATAAAAGATCAGAATATAATGTCCTATATCATAAATATAAGGAAAAACAAATAAAAAATAAAGCAGCTAAAACATATAAATCTTATCTAAAAAAAGTAAAGAATAATATCAAAAAATCTTATCAAGAAGTAAAAAAAGAAGAAGAAAAATATCCTTTTTTAAAAAGACATTCTATTTATGATAGTAGACTTAATAAAAATTATTCCAATAAAAAAGAACAAATCTTTTTATATATAAAAAGAGGTACTTTTCATGTATGTGCAGAAACATTCTATCAATTATCTAAGCTCTCTTATTTTAGTGAAGATTCAATACCAAAATTTGTTTTAAGAAATAGAAAAATTGTAGCAATGTCATTAATAATACCATTTCTACTAAATACTAATAATGCTAATAATATTGACACAAAATCTACTTATACATCTAGTATAGAATATAATAATAAAAAACCTACAAGTATTAAATTAACTAGAAACTATAAAGTACTACCGGGAGATAACTATACTTATTTACAAGAACAAAGTAATACTCCCATTCATATTATTAAATCCATAAACAACAAATGTACTGATAAATTATTAATAGGAGAAAGCTTATTTTTACCATACAATATTCCTATAGATGATATGCCATACTATACTTATCCTGTTGAATATAATTATAATATTACTCTAGAAGAATTCGCTAAAATACATGCTACTTCCATAGAAGATTTAATTACGTTAAATCCTGATTCTATTATAAAAAGTAACGACTCATACTTAATACTTACTACTTCATTATATGTACCAAATTTTATCACAAAAGAAGAATTACAAATAGAAAAGACAAATAATGAAAAAATGATTGCTAAAAAGATAAAATAGTGATATATTAAAACAAGAAAGGCAATGATAAAGGACACGATGAATTAATGATTTTTTAAGAGAATTCGTGGTTGGTGCAAACGAATAAATAGTTAATTTATTACTACCTTTTTAGCTAGATTATCAAAGTAATTTCGGATAATTCCGTTATCAATAATTAAGTTAAACCAAGGATGGTACCGTGTCAAAACACTCCTAATATTAGGAGTGTTTTTATATATTTCAGGGGGAAAAATTATGCAAGTATATCCAATTAAATACAAAGATATGAATATCTTCTTTTTAATGGCATTACTTCGTCAGAAGAATGTTAATAAAGAAAAAATAATAAAAGTTTTATCAAAAAGACTAGATTCTTTTAAATTAAATGATTTAATAAGTATATGGAATATTGAAAAAAATAATACTTTGAAAGAAGTATTAGAAATAGCCATTGCTAAAAAGATAATTAACTATAATCAAATAAGTCATAACACTAAGATGCCTAATTTTATAAAAAGATATTTGAATAATGTTACATCACTAGATGCTATCTGTTTACTTTTAAAAAGTAAAAATGAGGATATTAGACAAGTTTCATATTCTAAATATCAAGAATTAATAGACGCTTACTTAGAAAGTTTTGATTTTATATATTACGAAAATGAAGGTGATGATTCATTTTTGTGTAACAACAATAATAAAATAATTAAATATTCTAAAAGAAAAAGGAAAGATTGTAAATGAAAATAAAAGTTTTTACTCAAAGTGCTATCAGATTAGAAGATGATGTAGTCATTTATTTTGATCCATTTAAAATCAAGGATAATTTAAATGATGCTGACTACATATTTATAACTCATGATCATTACGACCATTATGATGAAGACTCTATTAAAAAAGTAGCTAATGAAAAAACAAAACTAATAGTACCTGAGTGTTTAAAAAATATTGATTTTCCTAACAAAATGGTAGTAAAACCAAATGAAGAGTATAGTTTATTTACTTTTACTTTTAAAACTGTAAATGCTTATAATATTAATAAAAATTATCATCCCAAGGAAAAAAACTACGTAGGTTATGTATTAAATATAAAAGATACAAGTTATTATATCATGGGAGATACAGATGTAACAAAAGAAACTTTAGCTATTAACTCTGATGTAGTATTTATACCTATTGGAGGAGTATACACTATGGATTATAAAGAGGCTGCTAACTACATAAATAAAATAAAACCTCAAAAGGCAATTCCTATCCACTATGGCAGTATTGTTGGAGATATTAGTTTGCAAGAAGAATTTAAAAAATTAGTTTCTAAAGATATTGAAGTTGATTTATATATAAAGAGGATTGAAAAATAATTAAATTTGATACCCAATATAATAAGCTAATCTTTGAAATGCACTCTGTAGTATGCCTAATAACAGTCTTACATTATATAAGATAAGTTTTTTAAACCAAATTGTGCCTTTCAAATGATTGAAGGGTTGAAAGAAAGGAATGCTAGTTAAAAATGAAAAAATTAGAAATTAACAAAATAGATAACTATCAATATGAATTAAAAGATATTAATAATAAAATATATCACTTTAACATAGAATTTTATAATTTAGAAAAAAATCCTAAAATAGGAGATTACATTTATATAAGTGAAAAATTATTACAAGAAGAATATTCTTTGTTAAGTTTTGACACTTTGGATAGTAAATATGGTAGAAATATAAAAAATGAAGAAGATGAGGATTTAGTAATTTTACTAATAGATAATAAAAAAATATATTTAAAAAGAGTTTATGGATAAGAATAACCATATGGATATGGAGGATGTTAGACGTGAATCAAGATTTAAAAATAATAAAGAAAAAGTATGGAGAAGAAATGGCCAAGTTGTGTCGAGAGTTTTTCCCAACTTTACTTGAAACAGAAGGATTGTTACCAAAGCTACTTCTAAACACCTTTGAACCAAACCATAGTTTATACAAAGATATTATAGCTCAAGAACAAGAAACTGAATTTAAAAATTACATTTATAGTTTAGTAAATGTAGAAAATAATAATCAAGTAAAAACAAATAAAACACCAAAAGAATTGTTAAATGAAGTAGGATATGAATTATATGAATGTAAAAGTGAAAAAGAAATACAAAGCTTTAAAAAATATTATTCTAAAGGAGAAGAATTATGTACCTTTCATGGTGGAAGGCTGAATAGGTGTAGAGTCTTTTTTGCAGTAAAAAAAGATGTAGATAAAATAAGAAGAAAAGATTATAAAAATCCACAAAGGCAAGATGAATATGGAACAAGTGTAATAAGTATCCAGTTTACTAGAGACTCTTCACACACTTTATCAATAAAAAATAGATATAATCACAGGGTAAATAATCCAGATTCAACATTTTCAAATAATTTAGATAATATAGTAGAAGGATTAACAAAAAGTTTTGAAAAAGAATATGGTTTAATTCAACATCATAAAAATAGAAATCTTGAAATAGAAGGGTATGTTAGAGCAGCTGATGGAAAATATTATAAATATAATCAAGAAATAAATAATGTGTATTATTGTCTAAATAATATAATAATAGATAATTTTGAAGTAAAAAAATATGAAAAAGAAAAATATATAGTAGTTAATTATTTTATATTAGATTTAGTAAATAAAGAAATAAAAATATATGATAAAAAAGTAGAAGACTCATTCCCCGATACTATAAAAGATATAGAAAAAATAGAGATAGAAAATGTAGCAGGAAAAGAGAAGAATATAAAAATAAAAGTAAAAGATGGAGAAGACATAAGAATAGTATTAAATGAGGATAATCAAATTATAAAGTTAATAAATTCTAATGTAGAAAAAGTAGGACATTGGTTTTTGCGTAATAATAACTCTTTAGAAATACTAGATTTACCAAATTTACAAGAAGTAGGAGATGATTTTTTATATCATAATAGTTCTTTGCAAGAAATAAATTTACCCAAACTACAAAAAGTAGGAAATAGTTTCTTATATCAAAATAATTCTCTACAAACACTATCTTTACCAAATTTACAAAAAATAGGCGATTGGTTCCTAAGTAGTAATAATACTTTACAAACACTATCTTTACCAAATTTACCAAAAACAGGCGATTGGTTCCTAAAGGATAATAATTCTTTACAAACAATAAATTTACCAAATTTACTGGAAGCAACGCATAGCTTTTTATCAAGAAATAACTCTCTAAAAGAAGTATCTTTACCAAATTTGGAAAAAGTAGATGATAGTTTCTTATGGTGGAATACCTCCTTACAAATGCTAGATTTACCAAACCTAGAAGAAGTAGGAAGTTGTTTTTTATATCATAATAGTTCTTTGCAAGAAATAAATTTACCCAAACTACAAAAAGTAGGATATGATTTTTTATATCATAATAGTTCTTTGCAAGAAATAAATTTACCCAAACTACAAAAAGTAGGAAGTAATTTTTTATATCATAATAGTTCTTTGCAAGAAATAAATTTACCCAAACTACGAAAAGTAGGAAGTGATTTTTTATATTCTCATCCAGCATTTAATGAAAACAATTTTAAAGATAGTAGTATAAGACACTAATGAAAAAATGATAAAGTTTTTTAAACCAAATTGTGCCTTTCAGATGATTGAAAGGACGAAAGAAAGGAAGTCAGTTAAAAATGATAAATATTAAAGAAGATAAAAAATTAAGTATTAAAAATCACTCTTGTGCTCACTTATTAGCTCAAGCTATTAAGCATTTATATCCTAATGCTAAGTTTTGGGTTGGACCTGTAATTGAAGAAGGATTTTATTATGATATTGATCTAGGAGATGATGTCATAAAAGAAGAAGATTTAGAAAGAATAGAAAAAGAAATGAAACATATTGCTAAGGATGGCAAGAAAATTATTCGGGAAGAAATATCTAAAAAGGAAGCTTTAGAAAGATTTAAAGACGATCCTTATAAAATAGATTTAATTAGTAGAATGAATGAAAATGAGCAAATAATTTCTTGTTACCGACAAGGAGACTTTACAGATCTTTGTCGTGGACCACACGTTGAATCTACAAAAGAATTAAAGTATTTTAAACTTTTAAAAGTAAGTGGAGCTTATTGGAAAGGTGATGCCCACAATAAAATGCTTCAAAGAGTCTATGGAATATGTTTTGATACAGAAGAACAATTACAAGAACATCTTAACTTTTTAGAAGAGGCTAAAAAAAGAGATCATAGAAAATTAGGTAAAGAATTAGGCCTATTTATGATTAGCGACTATGGTCCTGGATTTCCTTTCTTCTTACCTAAAGGCATGATTATTAGAAATATACTAGAAAATTTTTGGTATGAAGAACATACTAAAGAAGGCTATGAGTTTATTAAAACGCCTATCATGTTAAGCAAAGAATTATGGGAAATATCAGGTCACTGGGAAAATTATCGTGAAAATATGTATACATCAGTAATTGATGATAAAGAGTTTGCAATAAAACCAATGAATTGTCCAGGAGGAATGTTAGTTTATAAAAATACTCTTCATTCATATAAAGATTTACCAATTAGATGTGGTGAATTAGGACAAGTGCATAGACATGAAGCAAGTGGTGCCTTAAATGGTTTATTTAGAGTTAGAACATTTACTCAAGATGATGCTCATATATTTATGAGAGAAGATCAAATAGAAGAAGAAATTATTCGCTTGATTGCATTTATAGATAGAATTTATAATATTTTTGGATTAACTTATGAAATAGAATTATCAACTCGTCCTGAAGAAAAATTTATTGGAACAATAGAATCTTGGAATAAATCAGAAACTATTTTACAAGAGGCTTGCCATAAAGCAGGTCATGATTGTAAAATAAATCCAGGAGACGGGGCTTTCTATGGACCAAAATTAGATTTTCATATAAAAGATTCCCTTGGCAGAGTATGGCAATGTGGTACCATCCAGTTAGATGCTAATTTACCAGAACGTTTTGATTTAACTTATATAAATCAAGATGGAACAAAGTCTCGTCCAATTATGTTACATAGAGTAATATTTGGTTCTATTGAAAGATTTATTGGTATTTTAATTGAGCATTTTGCCGGAGCATTTCCAACTTGGCTTGCTCCTGTTCAAGTAAAAGTTATTCCTGTTAACCCAGAATTTCAAGGAGATTATGCTAAAGAGTTTGTTGCATTCTTAAAAGAAAATAATATTCGTGTTGAATTAGATGATCGTAATGAAAAGCTAGGTTATCGTCTAAGAGAAACTCAAACTCAAAAAATTCCTTATACTATAATTTTGGGAGATAATGAAAAAGAAAATAATATAATTAGCTATCGTCTATATGGACAAAAAGATACCAAAAGTATTTCTAAAGATGAATTCTTAAATATGATTAATGATGAAATTAATAATAAAAGTTTAAGAAAATAAATTAATAAAATTGGTTTTTAATAAGGCTGTTAAGAAAAAGATAACTTTCTTAATAGCTTTTTAATTTTTTATTAAATTTGGGTTAGAGCATTCCCAATCTAGGAAAGTAAAATATTTATATAAGATGACAATTATAATAGAATTAGTTAATCCTTTGACAAGTAAATTGAAAAATAATAGAATTTCAGTGTATTTGTTAAAGTAAGAAAAGGAATTGATATGAAAAAAGATATTATGTTAGAAAATATTAAAGATAGTTTTCATATTGATATAGCTACAGGTGATCCAATGTATCCTGGCGCCGATGATTATAAATATGAATCACTAATAGGAAATGAAGTATACAAGATATGGTCATATAATTTAGAAACAGTACTGGCTGAAAAAATAGAAACTATATTTCTGAAATTAGAAACAACAAGTAGGATGAATACTGTGTACACACAAAAAATAGTAACAATTAAGTAAGTAACTTATAACTAAAATATATTAAAGAAAGAGGTAAAATATGTTATTAGATATTAATACAAATAAAGTAATTGATTTATTAGATTTGTTTGATAATTTAAAGAATATTGATAAATTAAGATTAGCAATATACTTATTAGAAAATAAAAACTTTTATATTAACTTTAATATTAAAGATATAATTATTATTTTAAAAGAAGTTTTAAATAATTTAGATTCAAATTATAGTAAAACAATTGTTAATTTTGCTAAATATAAGCATTTATTATTTTTGTCAGCCAAGTATTTAGAACTAACTGAAATAGAAAAAAAGAAATTTTCTATTGAGATGTTATTTAATATTTATGAAACGACTTCAAAGATAAAAATATAAATAAAGAAATTAATAATCATTTATATATTTATGATTATTGTTATTCATTAATGAATAAATAGACAAAGTAAAACCCTAGTAATCTTATTGACTATTAGGGTTACTTTTTTTATTCGGACTTAACTTTTTCACTAATGTCGGATTTTTTTCATAAATTGACATGAATGTGTTATCAAGATTTTCCTCTCCACCATCTTCTATTTGTTGACATATTTCATCATGTTTTTGTTTATCATAACTACTTACAACTACTGTTCCGTATTCACTCTCATATGTAGTAACATATAATTCACAATCTTCAACAGGTACTTCTTCAAATTTTTCATTTTTATACATATAATAAACACCATCAACTAAATATAAATCAATTTTATCTCTACCTCTAGTAATAGTAGTTGTACTTATTTCAACAGTTGAAGGATAAGTTTTTAATAACTCTTCATTATAACTATAAACATAAGCATTATTTTGATCTCTAAAAACCATTATATGATCGTAAAGTTTTATATCATTGAAACCTTGTCCATTCAAATATTTCATATATTTTCCTTTTTTATATTTTGCTAACTCATATTGTCCGTCTGCTATTTTTAGAGCAAAATATAATGTTTCAGCATAAGATAGAAAATCTAAATTTTTATATTCATGATAACCATTTATTTCAATTGATTTATATTTTGGTTCAATAATAGTTTCAGTATCATGAAGAATACCTTTTTTTCCATTTTTTGTTACTAAATAATAACTAGAACCTAAATATTCTACATCATCATAAGTATCTAATATAAGATGTTTGTTGTCTTCTAATGCCCAAAAAATACCTTTAAATCCATCTTTTTCAAATATTACAGCGCTACCAACATTTTTAATTATTTTACAATCACTTATTATTGGGGATTGGGTATTATTAGCAAGTAAAACAATATTACAACTTTCGCCATTATATAATTCATAAAAATAACTATCATAAATAGGAATTACTTTATCATATTTTGCATTTATTAAATAGCCTTTCTTGGAACTTCTTGTAAATATTCCTTGTTTACCATCTTTATTAAGAAAATAATCTCCATCTTTATACTCGATTCCGTCATATTCTATATTTACAAGTGATTTGCAAGGAACTTCATTTTCTTCATCTTTACCAACAACTCCTAACAATAATCCATATTTATTATCTTTCTGTGCTAAAAATATATATTTGGATGCTAATCTACTATACCAAGATCTACCAATACTTCTTACACATTTAATATCATCACACACTGGAGCAGTAAATAATAATCTACAGTGCTCTTGCTCTATGTAATAGATTGCAATTAAATTACCTCTTTTACAATACAATAATGTATGATTCTTTTTATCACAACTGATTTCTTCAAATAATGGGCTTTTTATTTCATTTTCTTTAGAATCTTTTAAGCAAGTAAAGAATTTATATTTTCCTTGTGTAAATATTGTTGCTTCTCCAATTCTTTCTATATCATCATATTCAAAAGGTGTAGTAAAACCTTTTTTAGTATAGTAAATAGCTTTTTTTCCATCCTTTGTTAGTGTTAAATACTCCTCACCATAATAATAGTATAAGGGGTGTATATCATCGTATTCATTATCAAATATATTTAAAGCTGTTCTATATTTGTTCTCATGAAATAAATGATATTTTTTGGTGTTTGGATTTTGTAAAATTGCAAGACGATAATAACTATCTATTTGATTAACTACTAACCAACCATCTACAACCATTTTTTCATGCAAAGCATCATAAATTCTAACGTATTTTTTTCCTTTAAAATAATCTTTGCTTTCATCTTCAACTTCTTTTTCTTGAAAGTAAAAATTATCATCGGGACTATAAATAGTATGAAATTTATCAAAACTTCCAACAATTTCATTAGTTTTAATATTAATTAATCCTTTTTTTCCTGTAACTGATTTCATTAATGCAGTATCTCTAATTAATATTTCTAAGTCATAAACATTTTTTTCTTCAATTACTGAACTTACTTTCTTCATAAATATTACCTTACCTCCTAACACTCCTAATTAGGATATTATTATCTTGACTAGACTCTAATGTTTGATTTCGTCCCATTGCTTCATCTAATCTTTTTTTATCAATATAAATAACTTTCCCACCATTTGGATGAATCTCTTCATCACCAAAAACAATCCATATTGCATCAATTTTTTTACTTGGCATATAAGCCTCTCCGTCAGTAAAAATTACTTTATTATTCGCAGTTTCCGTAAAAGCATTTATAGCAGCATCAAAATCTGTTCCACCTCTACCTTTAAATGTAAGTCGTTCTATGTCAGATATAGTTCTTATTTCAGTAAAACCATAGAATTTAGTATCAAAACATCCAACTTTTAGTTTTGAAAAATTAAGAATATTTTTACATTCTCTTAAAAAGGTTTTTAATAACTCATCATCAATAGAACCACTTGTATCTAAAACAATTTCAGTTAAATGTTGCAAAACATGCAAACTTTCGTCTAAATGGGATAGCATTACTCCATCTTCTAAAGAAGCATTTCTATAAGACCAATCAAGTTCTACTATTTCAGTAGGTCTTTTTAATATCAAAGGCCAATTAACTAGAGGATAGACAAATCCAATATTATCAAATTTAACTGTTTCCTCATTTGTTGTACTACCTGCTTCAATACCAATTCCGCTTTGTTTAGATAAACCTTTTTTACTTTGACTTTTATATTTCTCGATTGCTTTTTTGACCTCTTGTAATATTTTCTTAACTTTTTGTTTATCTTTATCGCTTAATACTTCTTTTTCTTTCATTTCAGCAAATTTTTTAGTTACTTCATCAATAGGAGAATCATTATTACTTAAAGTATCTTCGTTCCATAAATCATGATCATCATGTCCACCATTTTTAAACTCTTCTTCATTTTTCTTGCTTTCCTTTAATAATCTTTCATATACTTCTTCGGCATCATATTTAATAGCCCAAGGCAAATCTACTACATTATCAATTAATTCTAACCCATCTTTTTTTAAATGAGCATTTATTACAGCATCAGTAGCATAATTCCAAATTTTTGGATCTTTACCTTCACCTCTTTTTTTATGTTCAAAAGCAACATGACAAATTTCATGAGCAAAAAGAAATAATTGTTGTTTTTCACTTAATTTATCTATATCAGGATGATAATAAATTGTTTTTCCATTTGTTCCAGCAGTAGGAACACCATTACTTGTACAATTTTGTGTTTTAATGTATTCCATACTATCAATTATGCTTCCAAAAAATGGGTATCTATTAATTAAATTTTTCTTTATATTTTTAATATCTACACTCATAATTTAGCTCCTATATATGTGCAAGTAAACTATATACATCTTCAGATATTGGATACTTATCAATGTCATTACAAGAAACTATTATTCTACAATTTGATGGTAATTTAAATGTACTAATTTTTCTATATTTTAGAATTTCATTAAATTTTGATTGCTCATTTATAGGTAATTGATTTAAATCTCTAATTATTAATAATGACATAGTTGTTGTACTTTTTTCTAATAATTCCTTATACCATTTTGGTGGCAAAAAATCTATGCCATCATAATGTCCATTTAATTCGTTTACATCACAATTATTATTCAAAATTATCGCTTTATCAAATATGTCTAAAGGTAAATCCTCTATTAATATTGGGCAAATATTAGCTTTTAAATATTCTTTTAAATAGTTGGTATCTAATTTATTCATTATTTAGTTCTCCAAGATAATCCAAACGAACGCATATCTTCTAATTGTTTTTCTCGTTTTGGATTACCCTTTGCCCAAAATTCATCAAATACAGTTAATATTTCCATACCCATTTTTTTAACAAATTCTCTAACAACTTTTACATTTTCTTCATCGACTTGTGATAATGATAAAGCAGTAATATATTTTTGTGATAAATCACATTGATAATCACTTGATTTATAATTACCCAAAATAACATCTTCTAAACTAATAATCTTCATTTTACAGAACTCAACAAATTCTTTTGCTAGTCCATCCCCAACTAAAGAACGAATCATTTCAGGTTGTCTAGTTGCATATAACATTTTAGAAGCCATTTCCCATTTTCTTGGATCAGCATTTGGTTTAATACCATCATATTGAGTTCTTAAAACATTACGACCACTTCTGCCCTTTAAAGTTAAAAAAGCATATATTGCAGGATGAATTGGCATTTCATATTCAGGTTCTTCAATATAGTCCAGTCTTTGATATGATTTCTTTGGTGTTTTTGCCCAATTTAGCCAAGAGTCTAGTGTAGTTTCAATATAAACATGAGCAAAACGATTAAATAACGGCTCTGCTAATGTAGTAGCAGCCATTGAGTCGCTTAAATCGTTACCGGCTGCTACAATTCTTGCATTATCAGGTAATTTCCATTTTCCATTTACTTCTCTGTCCAAAATAATATTGAAAGCCATACCTTGAATAGCATGAAGTGCATTAGTTAGCTCATCAAAGAAAACAACATGGATTTTATCTGGTTCTGCCTTACATCTTTCTTCTAAATTTACTAGCCAAGTAGGTTTTACATCAAGCATATATCCATCTTTAACAATAACATCTTGATATTCAAATTTTTGAATGATTTCTTCTTCTTTTGTATTTGGGTTTATGATAGTTTTAGCAACAGGTACTTCAATTCTTTTGGTTATTGGTTGAACATATACACTTTTCCCATTTAAGCTTTCTGGAATTGCATTTCTTAAATAAATAACTTCACAATCTGGATCAAATTGTTTTACTCTTGCACTTTTTCCTTCGCTAGAACGTCCATGCAAAAAAACAGCAACTCCACTTTGAATAGCACCTTTAATAATATCTTCTTCTGAAACTTCATTAAATATAAAGTTATAAGCATTTTGTCTTTCCATATTTTTGCCCCCTTAATTTTGATAAGTAGTCCTCAAAATGTATCGTTTATTATAATAGAAAACGCCGAATTTTGCAATACTTTACTATAAATTTAAAACAAAAAATGTTACATCAAATAAAAATGCACTTAACTACCAATATAAAGATGAAACCAAACAAATTGAAAATAAATAATTAAATTTCAATTGTTGTAAAATTTGCAATAACCTAAAACAATAAATAAAAAATGAAAAAAATATAGGTTGTGTTAGAACACACCTTGCAAACCCTTATAAAATAAGAATTTAATATAGTTTCAAAAAACTCAAGTAAACTTATAAGTTAAACTTTTAAAAAAAATTATTCTAAATAGTTAAAAAACAGGTCTGTATCAGACCACACGCAAACCCTTATAAATAAAGGGAAAAATAGAAAAGTGCCTATACTACATTCAAAGAGTAGGATGAAAGATTATTATGATATTTATTTAATTCATAAATTTAAATTCAATAAAATTAATAGAACTAAGTTTAGAGGTGCAGTAGAGAAAACTTTTGAAAAAAGAGAATTTAATGCAGATTTGATTGTAAATTTAAATGTAATTAAACATAGTAAGATATTAAGGGAAAAATGGACAAGCTATTCTAGAAAGAATAGTTACACTAGAAATTTGGAATTTGATGAAACTATAATGCTTAGAAAAATTTATTGACATAATAGTATCAGTGACTATATAGAGCAAAAGCGTGCTATGTTTGTAACTGCTTTCATAAGTTAAAAAACAAGAAAAGTGTGAGATTAAATTGTGAAAAAACTCCACATTTTTTGTTTTTAATAAATTTAAAATTTTTGGAAATAATATTAGTAGAATTTAACAGACTATACTGGATGATTGACCAGTAGTTTATAAACAATAGTTTTTGTTATACTTGTTAATAGTATAAGGTGGGAATAATCGATCGGTGGTGGAAAAATGGATAATAGAAAAACCAAAATATTAACTATTTTATCTTTATGCTTTCTGCTATTATTTTTAACTATAGCATATGCCACAATTTCTTCTCGTTTATCTATTAATGGTACAGCACAAATTTCAGGAGAAAAGTGGGATGTCGTTTTCCTAGAAAAAGATAAGACTATTGATTCTAAAGGAAAAGCAGTTTGTGATATTGGTACTATAGATAAAACATCTATTACAGGATTATCAGCTCAATTTAAACTACCAGGAGATTCATGTATCTTTACGATACCTATTCAAAATATAGGTACATTATCAGCCAGTTTAACTGATGTAATAGGAAAAAGTACTAATTTAACTTTTGAAGGAAAAGGTCTAACTAAGGAAAATGATGAGAAAATATTGAAAGACTATATTACCTATGAAGTAGATTATGGCCAAACTCTAATTAATAGTGGAACATTATTTGATGAGATAGATACGTTGGAACCAAATGAAAAAGAAACGGTTACTTTAAGAGTAACATTTACAAGTGATGCTCAGGAAGTGCCAAAAGAAGAAGTAACTATCAAAGGTTTAGATAGAGAATTTATCTTTGAAAATAAAAAAGATTTAACGGAAGGTGGAACCCCAACAACAGGACAAAATGGAGAAGTATTAGAAACACCAATAACAGAGCCTAATGCTCCAGTTTTAAATGGCGATATGATTCCAGTATATTATGATGAAGGAATAGGCCAGTGGCGAAAAGCTGATATAAATAATTTAAATAATAACTGGTATGACTATACTAATCAAAAATGGGCAAATGCCGTAACAGTTTATGAAAATACTATGCAAGATCTATCAGGAAATGGTAATAACGGAGCAGTCCATGCAGCGACACTTTCTAATAGCGAGGCTTATTTCGATGGAGTAGATGATTACATAGATTGTGGTCTAGCTAATTATGATTTTAAAAATAGTTTTTCTGCTAAAATAAGATTTAAATTAGAAAGCTATCCGACAACGTCTCAATTCAACATTTTGGGAAATCAAGAAACAGCAGGTATTCTACTTGATGTACGTTCGGACAAAAAAGTTTATTTTCGTATTCATGATGGTAGTGAATATAAAGGCCTAATATCAGATTCTATAGAAACCAATAAATGGTATGAAATTATCGCAACTTATGATGGTCAAAATATAAAAATGCAATTAAATGACGGAACAAAAATATTAAATTATGAAAACACTTTTGATAAATATGCTAACATAAAAACATCAGCTATGCCATTTTATATAGGAGAAAATCCACAACCTAATAATCAGCGCTGGGCACCAGCAAATATCTCAGTTTCATATGTTGGTCTTTATGATAGAGCAATTACTGAAGAAGAAATTACTAGTAATAATATAAAAAGAGATAATTTGCTTTTTGAATATGACTTTAAAACTATTAATACTAGGAGTAATTACCTAAATGCGCAAGCTGAAGAAGTTATTCCAATGACTGATATCAATACCATGTGGGTGTGGATA
>CANQEF010000001.1 GCA_947594675.1 uncultured Bacilli bacterium | reverse complement strand
AAATAAAAAAACATTTAAAACCATTACAATATATAGTTTTAAATGTCCATTATTTAATTTTTCATGATTCTATCCTGTAAAAATAGAAAACGTACTTGATAAAAGCACGTTTTTATGTTATGATGTATTTGTCAAATAAATTTGCATAAAATAAAAAAGGAACATTCAATATTGCAGTGTTGAGTGTTACCCAATAATTTGTGTAGCACCTAATTCAAACTGTTTGAGTTAGGTGCACTTTTAATTTAGAATTACGAAAAGTAATGCTATAAGTAAAAGGATGACAACGATTAAAGCAAAGATTAAAAAATCTTTCTTATTCATCAAGCATCACCTCCAGTCTATAAAGATAGAGGTAGCACCCAACTATTAAGTGTTCCTAATAAAATTATATCAAACAAATGTTCCTTATGCAATAAAAATTGGTAATAAAATTATGAGTTTAGAAAACACACTTGCATATTGGTTACCAATATGCGTGATGCTATCGTCTCCGTTCTTTATGAAGTTTGGCAATCACCCAACTATTAAATGTTCCTAAAATAATTATATCAAACAGTTCTTGATTACAATACTTTTATATTGAATTTTGATAATTTAAAAAAATACTTTTATTTAAGATGGTGATGATATTGAGCATATTAAGATAATATAAGTGATATTGAATTTTATAATTATTATTTGATAGAGGATAGTTGTAACTTATGCAAAAGCAATAAATAAGAAAGAGGTAGTACTATGTGGGGAGCAGTTATAGGGGATTTAGCTGGTTCTATATATGAATATCAACAAAATAGGCATTTTTCAAAGTTAAATCCTAAAGAAGTTATTAGCAAAAGAAGTTTCTATAGTGATGATACTATACTAACTATAGCCATTCTAGATGCTATTTTAAATGATAGGAATTATGAGTACTATTTGAAAAAATATGTAAAAGATTTTTTAACATATAAACCTGAATTTGCTCCTTATTTCAAAAGTAGCTTTTCACCTGGATTTACAAAATGGGCATTAGACCAGAAAGAGGGGAAAAGTGTCGGTAATGGGGCAATGATGAGGATTTCGGCAGTTGGCTATTTATTTAATAGTAAAGAAGATGTAGTTAAGAATGCACGTTTAGCTACTATTCCGTCTCATGATTCTTTAGAGGCAATAAATTCTGCTACCACAATTGCATTAATTATTTTTCTAGCACGTTTAGGTTTTACAAAAGATGAGATAATAAAAGAATTGAATTTAAAGTTTAATTATTCTGATTTTAATGAATTTAATACATCGTGTTATAAAACAATTGATAATTGTTTATATGCTTTATTTACTTCAAGTGGTTTTGAAGATGCATTACTAAAAGTTATATCTTTTGGTGGTGATACAGACACAAATGCTTGTATAGTAGGTTCAATGGCAGAGGCATTATATGAAATTCCTAGTGAATTAATAGAAAAAGCAAAGAAAAAAATTCCTAATAATTTTAGTAATTTATTAGATAGAGGTTACTCTAAAGTTTTAAAAAAGTAATAATAGTTATAATGCTTATCATGTTTCTTTTTTAATACTAATCTCGATACTATTTAATTTCTTATAGATATATTAAGCTTATTTAGTTTTTACTTTTTCTAATAGGCATTTTATATTTAGGCATTTTTTAGTCAATTTATCACAGATTTTTAATCTCTTATTTTTATCTTTTCATCTTGTTGCATAATTAAGTTGTTCTTGTTATTTTTTATATTTAGCTATATAATAATATCTGAGGGATTTAGGTTATGAGTATTGAAGAATTGGAAATTTATAAGAAAGAGATTTTATCTTTAAAAAGATCAAATGGAAGTAGGGTTGTGTTACCTGGTAAGAATAATATTTTATTAACTACTAGTATTTTTGATAATAATGATATTAGTTCTTTGATAAAAGAATATGAAATTATAAGAGATAATGGTATTGAAATATCTTATTTAGATGCTTTGGTAAAAAAGTTAAATGATAGTTGTTTAGTCCATGGGATAATTAATTATTTTCCATTAGAAGAAAAAATTACAAGTAATCTGTTTAATATTAATATTGCTAGTTACTATAAAAATAATTTTATAAAAGATTATTTAAATGATGAGAATATTGATTTATTTATACATTTAAAATTTGGTGGTTATGAATATGAACAAGATGTTATGATAAGAGAAGGAATGAGTTCTTTTAGCTTTATGGGATGTAGTGGTGTTTCTTTTATATTAAAAGATATGTATAGTAATAAAGGAATGCATGTAAATATAGGCTTTGGTGGGAATATTACTAAAGGAGAATTTTTAGATGAATATCATTTCACTGATGATACCATTACATATTGTTCTACATTTGATTTAGAGCCTTTGCGATATAAAAAATTAAAAAGGACAGAAATGTGGCCTAGGACTTTAGAGTTGACATTTAGAAATCAAATAGATAAAAATAAGGCTATAGAAAATTATAAGATATTGCTTGACTTTTTAACTGTAGCATTAGAAAAACTTTCTCAAGAAGATATTTATGATGTATTTGCACCAATGAAAGTAAAAAAATAAAAAATTTTGTTTTTTTACTTTTAAAAAAGTTGTTTTTATTGTAAAATAAGTAGTGTTTTACATTGCCCTATGGCCAAGTGGTAAGGCAGTGCGCTCTGACCGCACGATGCGTTAGTTCGAATCTAACTAGGGCAACCATTTTATGGTATAAGTAGAAACAATTAGAGATAATTATTTCTATTTTTTATGAGGTGAGATAAATGGAATATAAAGAAAGAAAAGAATTGGCTGAAATTTTATTTCCTAATATTAAACATGATAGGGATTATTATGAGCAAAAGTATCCTGAAAGAAACTTAAAAGAAGGAGCTATGGTCACTCGTTATGGTCCATCTCCTACTGGAAGTGTTCATTTGGGTAATTTGTTTTCAGCTTTTTGTGATATGGTATATGCTCGTCAAAGTGAGGGAAAATTCTTTTTAAGAATTGAAGATACTGATCAAAAAAGGGCAGTAGATGGTGGGATAGATAATATTACTGCGGTATTAAAGGGATTTTCAATTATTCCAGATGAAGGTTATTCTTATGGAGGGGAATATGGTCCTTATATCCAAAGTGAACGAACAGAAATTTATCAGACCTATGTAAAAGATTTGGTTATCCAAGGTTATGCCTATCCTTGTTTTATGACAGAAGATGAAATAAATCAAATTAGAGAAGAACAAGAATTAAGTAAAGTAAAGATTGGTATTTATGGGCATTATGCTACTGATCGAGATTTATCTTTGGAAGAAATAAAAGATAAATTAGGTGAGGGTAAAGAATATGTAATAAGATTAAAGTCACCAGGAGATGCTAAAAAAGAAATAGAAGTAGTTGATTGTATTAAGGGAAAAATGAAATTTCCAGAGCATGATATTGATACAGTATTATTAAAAAAAGATGGGACACCAACTTATCATTTGGCTCATGTAATTGATGATCATTTAATGCATACAACACACGTTATTAGAGGTGATGAATGGGTGGCTAGTTTACCTCTTCATTATCAATTATTTGATATATTGGGATTTAAAAGACCACAATATGCTCATATTGCACCTATTACTATAAAAGATGAATCAACAGGAGCTGTTAGGAAACTATCAAAAAGAAAAGATTTATGGGCAGGAGCTAAGTATTACGAAGAACAAGGTATTCCTATAGAGGCACTTCATTTATATCTAGCTACTATAGCTAATACGAATTTTGAAGAGTGGTATTTAAATAATCAAGATAAGAAAATAGAGGATTTTACATTCACTTTTGAAAAACAAGCTATTGGTGGTACTTCTTTTGATGCAGCTAAATTAGTAAATATTTGTAAAACATATTTTTCTCGTAAGAGTGGAGAAGAGGTATTTAAAGAAACTTTATCATATGCTTTGAAATTTGATAAAGATTATGCTTTATTACTAGAAAAGAATGAAGAAGATATGAAAAAGTTTTTGAATATTGAAAAAAATAGTGATAGGCCACGTAAAGATATAAGTAAATATAGCGATGTAAAAGAAGAATTTTCTTATGCTATTGATGATTTGTTTTATAAAGAAAATTATAGTAAATATGATGATAATAAAGAATATGATGTTTTATTAATTAAAGATTATGTAGAAAATGTTTTGGATTTAAATGTTTCTAATGAAGAGTGGTTTAGTGGTATAAAAGAGTTTTCTGTAAAAAATGGTTATGCGGCATCTCCTAAAGAATATAAACAAGATCCTGATAAATTTAAAGGCCATGTTGGTGATATTTGTGAGGCTTTGAGGGTTATGATTACTGGAAGAAGTAAATCACCTGATTTATTTTCTATTATGAAGATACTTGGTAAAGATAGAATTTTTAGTAGAATTAATTGGTATGAAAAATTTATACAAAAATAAAATATAAATAGAAGTGTAAAGCAAAAAAAGCTTTAATGAGATTTGTTGCTTTTTTTGTAAAATATTGTTACAATGAGGTAGTTGAGAGGGATGTATAACTATGGAAGAAATTAATTTAAAAGAGTTACTAAATTATTTTAAATCTAAAGTTGGTTTAATCATTTTGATGTTGTTTTGTGCTATTACTATAGGAAATTCTTTTACAATGTTAACAAGAATTCCAATGTATCAAAGTACTACTAAAATAGTTTTAGTTAGTGAAAATGGTACTAATCAAGGTGATTTACAA
This sequence comes from uncultured Bacilli bacterium, assembly GCA_947594675.1. Next base: position 41,091 of record CANQEF010000001.1, on the reverse strand, counting down.
TTTAATAGAAATTTAGTTGGTACCTATAGTGAAATTATTAAGAGTAGAGCAGTATTAAGTAATGTTATAAATAATTTGGGTATTGATGATAGTGTAGAAGATCTTTCTAAGAATATTACGGTTACTTCAGTTACTAATACAGAGGTTATTATAATTACAGTTGGAAATGATAATGCTGAAGATGCTAAGTTGATTGCTGATGAAACAGCTCAAGTATTTATGAAAGAAATTCAAAAGATTTATAAACTTAATAACGTAAGTGTAATTGATAAGGCTCAAGAGAATTCAACACCATATAATATTAATTATGTTAAAGATAATTTAATTTATATAGCAATTGGATTAATATTAGGTTTTGGTATTGCCTTTGTTATGTATTATTTTGATACAACTATTAAAACAAGTAATGAGATTGAGGATAAGTTAAATGAAACTGTACTTGGTACGGTACCTAAAGAAGAAAATTCTTATGATTTAGTTATTAATATTAATCCTAAAAGTATCTTTAGTGAAGCAATTAAGAGTATTCGTACTAATTTAGCTTTTTCATCAATAGATAAAGATATTAAAGTAATATTAAATACTTCTCCTGAGGCAAGTGATGGTAAAAGCTTTATTTCTGCTAATTTGGCTGTTGCTTATGCTCAAACGGATAAGAGGGTATTAATTATTGATTGTGATTTACGTCGTGGTAGACAACATGAAGTATTTGAGGTTATGAATCCTACTAGTGGTGGTTATTCTAATTTAATACTTAATTATGGGGATGGAGTAGTAATAGGTGATTATATTTCGCGTACTAATATAAAAGGAGTAGATATTTTACCTACAGGTCCTACACCTCCAAATCCAGTAGAATTACTTTCAAGTGATAACAATAGAAGACTTATTAATAGATTAAAAAGATCATATGATATTATCATTTTAGATTGTCCACCAGTTTTAGGTTTAAGTGATGCTATGGTGTTGACTCAGTTTAGTGATGTTAATTTGGTAGTTGTGTCTGCTAAAAAGACTAAGTTTGAAAACTTAGAAAAGACTAAGAAACAATTTGAACAGGTTAAAGCAGAAATTGCTGGTGTTATTTTGAATAAGGCAGAAACAACACATAGTGAGCAGTATGGATATTATTACAATGACTATTTTAAAGATGAGTCTGATAAAAAGAAGAAGAAAAAAGAAAAAGATAAAGATAAATGAAAGATTTACATTGCCATTTATTGTATGGAATTGATGATGGCTGTCATGATATAGAAGAATCTGTAGGGATTTTGAAAAAGGCAGCTAGTCAAGGGATTACAGAAGTAATGATAACTCCTCATTATATGGAGGATACAAAATATAATTGTAATAATAAAACGAAGATAATGCTATTTAAAGATTTGTATAAAAGAATAGCAGAAGAACAGATAAATTTGAAACTTTATTTAGGTAATGAGATATATTTTACAGAAAATATTTTAGAATTAATTGATAATAAAGAAATAATGCCATTAAATGGTGGGAGATACTTATTGATAGAGTTTCCTATGCATAATATGGTTCATGGTACTAGAGATTATTTATTTAAGTTGATTAATAAGGGCTATGTTCCAATAATTGCTCATCCTGAAAGATATAAGTTTTTTCAAGATCATCCTGATTATATAGAAAAATATATAAATATGGGAGTATTGTTCCAAGGAAATTATCTAAGTCTTTATGGTAAGTATGGTAAGAATGCTAAGAAGTTGTTAAAATATTATTTAAAGAAAGATTATATTACCTTTTTAGCAAGCGATATTCATCATTTAGATGATGATTATAAATTAAAAAGACTTTATAAGGATGTTAAGAAAATAGTTAAAAGTGATCAGAAAGTATTGGAATTGTTTGAGAATAATTTTGATTATGTAATTAATAATAAAGTTTTTAATATAAGTAGATAAAGATCATTAGTTTGGGCTAGTGGTTTTTTATATTGTTTGTATTAAAAAGTTTTTAGTTATTTATCAGTACTATAAATATCTCTTGTGTAGACTTTATCTTTTATATTTTAAGGTAAAAGTGTTTAATTTCTTAATACATTTTTTTATATTATAAAGCACGTAAATTTTTCAAAGAAAGTAGGGGAGTAGTGGCAATTTCTAAGAAATCATCTATTATAAACACCTCTTTTTTTAGTGTATATTTCTGCCATGCGAAGCCCATGCTGGTGTTTAAAGATTAAAAAGAAAAAAAGTACTGGCTATATAGCCAGTATTGAAGTATAAAAAACAGTCAATTTTAAAGTAAATATTTAATATGAATACATCATTTTATTAACTAAAATAAAATATTTCTTAGAAAAACGTGAAGATTTTGCCAAATATTCCTTAGAAAAACGTGTAAATTTTACAAAATATTCCTTAGAAAAACGTGATAATTATTACATAATATGTTATTATTAATATGGTGATGTTATTATGAAAAGAAAAATATATAATGATCTTTTAGAGTGGAAAAACAACACAATTTCTATCAAGCCTTTAATGGTTTTAGGAGTTAGACAATCAGGTAAAACTTATATAATAGAAGAATTTTGCAAATCTGAATTTAAAAAATATATGATAGTAAATTTATTTGAAAGAACTGATGTAGTAGATTTATATAATTCAAATTTAACATCAGATGAAAAATATAATCAATTAAAAGTATTATTAAATTATGATTTTGAACAAAATGATTCTATTCTTTTTATAGATGAAATTCAACAATGTGAAAATTTAATATCAGAATTAAAATATTTTTGTGAAAAGCATAATAATGTTAGAATAATTTGTGCAGGTTCTTTGTTAGGAGTAAGATTAAAAAGAACAAATGCTTCTTTTCCAGTAGGAAAAGTAAAAATGATTGATATGTATCCTATGGATTTTGAAGAATTTTTACTTGCCTTTAACGAAAAAATGCTTATAGAAACTATTAGGGATTGCTATGAAAAAAATAAAGCAATTTCTGAAGCACTTCATAGAAAAGCTTTAAATTATTATCGTACTTATCTAATTACTGGAGGTATGCCTGAAAGTGTAAAAGATATGGTTTTAAAATCTAGTGATTATTTTAACTATGATAAATTGATTTTAAAAAATATTTTAATTTCTTATTTTAATGATATGAATAAATATGTTTCAAGTGATACAGAAGCTTTAAAAATAAATAGAATATATAATTCATTGCCATCACAATTGGCAAATGCTTCAAAAAAATTTCAATATTCTAGTATATCAAAAAATGCTAGGGCCAGAGATTTTGTAACTGCCATGGATTGGCTAAAAGCTAGTAGAATGGTTAATTGCTGTCGGCTTGTAAAAAATCCAGAAAATCCTTTAGAAGGTTTTGTCGATGAAGATGTATTTAAATTATATTTAAGTGATGTAGGCATACTTAATAATATATTGAATTTAAGCATAGAAGATATATTGAATGATAATATTTCTCTTTATAAAGGAGTAATAGCAGAAAATTACGTTGCTAATCAATTAATAGCTAACAATCATACTTTATATTATTGGAAAAATGATGCCACTGCTGAAGTTGATTTTCTTATATACAACAAAGATGGAATTATTCCTATAGAAGTAAAGGCATCTGATAATACTAAATCAAAAAGTTTAAATATTTATAGTAATAAGTATAATCCTAAATATTCAATTCGTGTAAGCACAAAAGAATTTGGATACAATCCTACTACAAAAATTAAATCAATACCATTATATGCTGTTTTTTTAATTAAATAATTAAAAAGGGGCTGTCTCAAAATTAAGTGATTGATTTTGTATTAGTCTCTTTTATTTTTTGTTTTGGAAAAGGAAATTTTTCGAAACTTAAGTTGTCTGGTGTATCCCAATAATTATTTTTTAATTTATTGCCATCTAAAGTAGAAAAATATTTTCTTATGTTGGCACCTAAGCACATAAGCATAATCTCACAAGAAACTTTAATTAAACCTCGTCTTCTTATTTTATCATAATTCATATTATTTTTTATTTGTCCAAATGCACCTTCTACTTGGATACTTCTGTTTATTCTTATTTCTATTTTTCTTGGACTTTGTAAATTTTTTCTAGCTTTAGATTTTATTTTTTAAGTTTTTCTTACAGATATAAGAATAATTACAATTGTTACAACCAACAAATTTATAAAGTTTACTATTTTTATATCTTTGATGTCTAATACCATCAAATGATATTTCTTCTCCGATACAAGTATTTAAACACATAACTCCATCATTAAAAGTATAAAATAATTGGGGCCTTTTTCCATCAGCTTCACCACTCCATGTAGAATGTTTAACGTAATTTTTTATATTGTGATTTTTCATATATTGATAATTTTCATACATTCCATATCCTGAATCTGCACATTCATTTTTAGGATATTCTTCATAATATTTATAATATAGGTCATTCATTGGGATAAAAGTATAGAAATCATCTCGATTTTGAAATACTCCATACATTGTTATTAACTCACTTGATACCACACTAACATTATACTATGAAATTTAAATTTTATCACTCACTTTATACCACACTTTATCACATACTTTATCACATACTTTATCACATGCTTTATTCCATACTTTTTTCAATATTTATTTTTTATTACCAAAAAATACAGGAGTAACATTTATAGTTAAAGCTATATATAAAATACATTTTCTTCTGAGTAAATATCAAAAATTGTACACTTTTCCAAAAGAAAACATTAAAAAAACATTGGTTATATAGCCAGTGTAAAAAATAAATTAATAACTAAAAAGTACTGATTGAATAATCAGTACTAAATTATATAAATAAAAGTCTCTTTTTAAATTAAATTGTTAATATATTCAATAAAATATAAAGGTATATTTATTATTTTGCCATCTTTAGTTAAATTATTTAAAGAAAATCTAAATGCTATTTCATTATCATTATTACTATTATATTTTGTTAGGCTATTGTGATTGGTACTTTTATTTGATTTAACTTCTATTGGAATAATTCTATTTTTTAATTGAATGACGAAATCAATTTCATTTCTATCAAATGTATAATAATTTGGTGAACTATTAAATAAATAATTTAATACATTGGCAACATAATTTTCTGTAAATGTTCCTTTAAATTCTTCTAATAATTTATTACCTTCAAGTATAACACTACTATCTAAATTTGCCATTTTTCTTAATAAACCTACATCTAACATATAAATTTTATATGCTGATAAATTATTATATGCTTTCAATGGAAAAACACATTTATTAATTAGATAACATTTTGTAATTAAATTACTATTATTTAACCAATTTAGTGCATTTTCATATTCTCTAGCTCTAGCACCTTCTTTGACAACTTGATAAACAAATTTTTTATTTTCACGAGCTAGTTGAGAAGGAATACCATTCCAAATCAAAGATATTTTGTTAGCTTCACTTGTATCAACACGTTTAGAAAAATCCTGTTCATATGAATCTAAAATATTTTGTTGGATTTTATTAACTTTTTCAATATCTTTATCATTAATCCAACTATTAACAACCTCTGGCATTCCACCAACTATGTAATATACTTTTAATTTTTCGATTAATTGTGATTCAAATATTTTAGGTATTTCCTTTATTTCTTTTGTTTGTCTCATTACTTCAACTAAAGTTTCTGAATTATCAGCTATTAAAAATTCACTAAAAGTCATCGGATATAAATTTAAAAATGTAACTTTACCAACAGGAAATGATGTTTCTGATAAACGAATACTCAATAAAGATTCAGCAGCAACAATGTGATAGTCAGTTGCCTCTTCACAAAAATATTTTAATGAATTTAAGGCATTAGGGCATTCTTGTATTTCATCAAATATAATTAGTGTAGTTTCTGATTTTATTTTTTGACCACAAGCAAGTGATAGTTGTTCTATTATTCGCATAGGATCTTTACTATTTAAAAATAATTGGGCCAATCCCTCATCATGATCAAAATTAAAGTATGCAACATTTTCATAATTACTTTTACCAAATTCTTTTAAAATATAAGTTTTACCAACTTGTCTTGCACCTCTTAATATTAAAGGTTTTCTGTCTTTACTATTTTTCCAATTAACAAGTTCTTCAGTTATGAATCTTTTCATTTTGATCACCTCTAATAGTATTTTATCACACTTTTGCAAGAAAAAATAACTATTATTGTCACACTTTTGCAAAGAAAAACAGGAATTTTATCACATTTTTGTAAATGATATAACCAAAAAAATTTTATGTCCATAGCATAATATAATTAATCAATGCTTATTTTTTTAAAGTTATACGTTCAAAAAATCATTGACTATGCTAGTAAAATATTAAAAAAATTAAAGTGTATAAGATTTATAATTGCCATTAAAAATTAATATATTATATTTATTCCATACTTTATTCCATACTTTATTCCGCACTTTATTCCGCACTTCATTTTTTCACATATTGAAAAATATTTAATAACTATCAAAAACAATTAATATAAGGGCTCATTTTATGGTTTCAAAGATGTTATTGGAATTATGTAAATTCCTGTATTTTGATCTTTCATAATAACTTCACAATATCCCACTATAACACACATGAATTTTGCCTTTTTTGAAACATTGTTATAAAACTTTGTTAAACTTTCAATGCCTTTATCAATGTTTTGATTTGTAAGTTTTATTTCAATAGCAGCATAATCTCCATTTCTAAACTCTAATATTGCATCAACTTCATCGCCTGAAGAAGAATCTCTAAAATGAAATAAGTGCCCATCAAGTTGCTCAACATATATTCGTAAATCTCTTTCTACTAAAGCTTCAATAAAACCAAAAGTATTAAAATCTTTCATTAATTTTTCAACGGATAAATCTAAACAAGCGCAAGAAAGAGAAGGATCTAATAGATGTCTTTTAGGAGAAGTGCCTATTCTTTTTGAAGAACGATAATTTAAACTATAAGCTTCTTGTAATGGCACCAAATGTAGTTCATCTAAGTCTTTAAGATATTCTTTTACTATAGTCCTGCTTTTCAACAAATTGCCACTATTTTCATTTTTATTTATATCAGTAACTATAGTGTCATAGCCAACTATGGAAGACTCATTTCGAGCTAATGAACGTAAAAGCATTCTCATCTTAATTGCACTTCTATTTTTTCTGCTTTTCAAGTCTCTTTCTATTACTGAATCAATATATGCTTTTGGTATTATACCAATATCTTTATCTTTACTATTAATATTTTAGGCTATCCACCTCTTATAATTAATTTAGCTAAATAATCTAATTCAATTTTTTTTGTTCTTTGACATTTTACACTATCATTTAACAATATTTGTAATTGAAACTTCACCAGTAGAATCACCTGACTCATATAAACTCATAGGATGCATCCTTATTGTAACAATTCTTCCAGTACCAGAATGTTCTGCTTTGTTTTCTTCTTCATCAGTTAAACTTGTAGAACCTGTTAAAATAAATTTTCCTTTTTTGTTATCCATATCGCATTCATTTCTAACAGCATCCCAAATACTTGGAACTGTTTGCCATTCGTCAATAAGTTGTGGTCTATTGTTATCAAATATATACTTAGGATTTGTTTCAACTAAGAATTTTATATCTTTATCTGTAACATAACTAACACTATTAGCATGATTTATTTTAACTTAAATATATAATTTTTCTTATGCAATTAAATTATTATTCACTTTTTTAAAAGCCAATCAACCACATTAATTTTTGTAATTCCATTATAATCAGTTTCTAAGTCGATATCTAATGTAAGTAAAAATTTAGGATAATAATCTCCTGTTTTTTTCAATGATTTTAATTCTTTTTCTAAAACTTTTTTATCACGTACACTTAAAGCAACTTGAAAATATTTTAAACCATCTCTATTTTCTGCAACAAAATCTATTTCTAAATCATCAACTTTTCCTATATATACTTTGTATCCTCTTCTTAAAAGCTCTAAGTAAACAATATTTTCTAATATATGTTCCATATCATTGTCAGTTTTTTTACCTAAAAAATAATTTCTCAATCCAGAATCTACAACGTAATATTTGTAATCTTTAGCTAAAAGATTTTTACCTTTTACATCGAATCTTTCAGATTTATAAATAATAAAATTTTCCAGAAATGCAGTTATATAATTGTCAACTGTATGATTACTAATAGTTATTCCTTTACTAGTCAGTGTGTTGCTAATCTTCTTACTAGAGAAAGTACTCCCAATACTATCAAATATAAATTTTAATATATTTTCAAGTAATATTTTATCAGTTATTTTGTTTCTCAGCATAATATCCTTATAAATAATAGTTGAAAATATTTCATCTAAATATTTATCGATTTCATTACTCTTTATATTAATACTACCAGGCATGCCGCCATTTTTCATATAATCTAAGAATAATTGTTGATAATTATCATTTTTAAAAGTAGAAGAATATTCTCTAAATGATAATGGTAACATTTTTATTTCTATATATCTTCCAGAAAGAAGTGTAGCTAATTTTCCTGATTGAAGGTAAGAATTGGACCCTATAATATAAATGTCAACATTTTTCTTTATATACAAACTATTTACTGCTTTTTGAAATTTATCTACATTTTGCACTTCATCTAAAAATATATAGTAATTAGTTTCATTATTAATTCTGTCATTAATATAATTATATAACTCTTTATAATCTTTAAAGTCATAATCAACATCTTCTAAATTAATCTTAAGAATTTGAGTATCCTTTATACCATTTTTTTTTAAATAGTATATAAACAATTCAGAAAGAGTAGATTTTCCACAACTTCTAATACCTGTAATTACTTTTATTACGTCTTTATCCTTCCATTTTATTAATTCATTTAAATATTCATTGCGCTCTATCATGTGACTATCACCCTAGATAAATTATATAAGATTTTTATATAAAGTCAACTTTTAAAATTAATAAATACCTATCAGCTTAGCCAGTAATTTTATCTCATGTCTATAACACAGTGTACAATTGCATGCTTTTCAGCATTCTGTAGTCTGTCTCTTACAGATTATTTCTTTTCAAAAATTTCATAAAATTTGATACATTTATTTTTGATGGTATTTCTAACAACATATTCTATTTAGTATGATCGTCTTCAATGATAATGTTTCACTGAATACGCAAGCAAGTTGAGAAGGAATACCATTCCAAATCAAAGATATTTTATTAGCCTCACTTGTATCAGCATGTTTAGAAAAGTCTTGCTCATATGAATCTAAAATATTTTTTTGAATTTTATTAACTTTTTCAATATCTTTATCGTTGATCCAACTATTAACAACTTCTGGCATTCCACCAACTATATAGTATACTTTTAACTTTTCAGTTAATTAAGCTATCTTATAATTAGTCATGCATTTTTATTAATTAAAATAGAATATTCCTTAGAAAAACGTGAAGAATTGGCTAGACATTCCTTAGAAAAATGTGATATATGTAGTATAATATGATATTACTAATATGGTTAAATACTGGTTGTACAGCTAGTATTTGAAAATAAAACTAATACTATTTATTATTAAATTTTTTCATATATTTAGCTAATAAATTAATATTTGTTGAATGATATAATTTACTCAATTTTTCTATTTTTTTAATATCTAAGCCTTCAAAAATTTCCTTATCTATTCGGAGATCATAAAATAGCATTTTTTCTAAATTATCAAGATTTTTTAATGGTTTTAAAGTATATAATTTGTCACATAAAGCCTTTTCCATAGAAGCAATTTTATATGTATAATTATTTTCTTCTCTTGAAATTATTTCTTCAGGATAAGCATTTTTAGGTACGTCTCTATAAGTAAATGTTCCAAAAGGAGTATCAAATATTTTTTTCTTTTTCTTATTAAAAGTTGCATTTGTTACTATATTAACTTTTTCTGGTATTAATCCATAAAGGAATAATGCATATTCAAAAGATATATATGAAGGACCATAAATACTTCCACTAATTAAGTAAGAAGGAGTATTAGGATTAGTTTCATATAATCCATTTATTATTCTAGTTAATTTTCCATTTTTAACGTATCTTGATAATTTAGTGTCTTTATTAGAATAATCAACTAAATTATTCTTAATCATTTTACTTGTTATTAGCATATTTTCACCACTTTTTATCATTATATGATAATTTATAGTTAAAATCAATCAAATAAATTAATACTAATTTATAATTAAAAATAAAGTTTTGACTAAAAGCACTGGCTATATAGCCAGTGTTAAAAAATATAAAATATGAATGTATATGCCAAATTGTACACTTTTAGTAGTAATTATTAATTAAAATGAAATATTCCTTAGAAAAACATAATGCTACAAAAATCATGTAAAAATTAAACTGAACAATTTTACTAAAACCGATAAAATTGTTCAGTTGAGTGAACAATTTTGCTAAAATCAAAAAAATTGTTCAGTTGAGTGAACAATTTTTTTCTTAATTTTTGTTTCAATGGGTTAACATTGAAAAATATTTCCCAAAGTTATGTTATTTACTATCTATAACCAGTAGTGATTACTAACATTTTTAGCAATATTTCTTTATAATACAATGGAAATTAGCTATTAATTTTATTTCTAAAATTCCTACTAATAAAGCCAAACATTACACAACCAATTATTCCTCCTAAAAAGTCAATCAATGAATCAGTAAACTGTGCTGTTCTCCCACTAACAAATGACTGATGAAATTCATCACCACATGCATATAAGAAACAGAGTAGGAGGGACATTAAAAATACTTTTTTATTATCCATTCCTGTACTTTTTAAAGTCATAAGAATTAAAATTATCAAAATAAAATATTCAGTAGCATGAGCAACTTTTCTTAAAGGCTTATTTAATAGATCAATTACTTCATATATTTTCTCATCACTAGGATGCTTATTAGTAATTCCTAGCTTATTAGTTGTCTGAATTCCATAAGTTAAAACTTTATATATAACAAATTTACTTTTACCATTAGACTCTTGTGTATTCATATTAGACATGCTAAATATAACTAAAGCCCATATAATAAGAAGTATTCCAAATATTATAAACTTTTTATTTTTTTTCATATTTTCCTCACCCATAACTAAATTATAGCACCAATTGCACTTAAATACCACCACTTAATTTCAAAAACCAAAATATAGAGCTATTCAGGTAAAAACATTGTATCAAATCTAAACGTAACCTCAACTTTTTTTATTTTTTTTTCATGGGTAATTTCATTAAATATCATATAATTTGATAAAAATTTAGAGGATAAATTTAAATAAAAAGTTTACATCTATTCAGCACTTATGCCTAATGTATTATGTATAAATGTGATTTAGTTATTCAAGAAATTTTTTTACATAATTACATAATATCTTTATTTATAAAAAGGGAAGTAATTATTTTAGAATAAATTAATTTAGATAAAATAGTCTTTAAATTAAGTTTAAATTGATATTTATCTGTAATAGTATATTATTTAAAAAGTTGGTAGTTATTGTAAGAAAGCAGATCAAAAGAAAAAATTATGTATGAAAAATTGTAGAATTATGCTATGATGTATTTGTGGCTTTCAAATAATAGAAAGTAAAATAAATTGAATTGAAGTAGAGAGGCCAAAAACATGGTTAAAAATAGTCGAGATTCTATAAATATTTTTAAACTTACTGAATTGATGTTAGGTGAATTATATAGAAATAGAAACATTGTTACTGAAAAGTCTGCAACTAACTTTGCTGAAATACATAGCAAATCTATTGGATGCAATTATAAAAGTGATATTTTTCAAGCGGTATATAATTATGCAAAATTAGATACTGAATATATGTTTACTTTGTCAATAATATCAATTATGTATCATACTTTTGAACAGTTATTAAGTAAAATATTAAATCCACCACCATGTAAGAACAAAGGTTTATTTCAAAAATGTGATTTGGTACTTAAAGAATATGGTTATAACTATAAGGAAAATTCACACTATGATATAGTTGAAAAATACAGATTACTTACTAATTCAATAAAGCATGGAAAGATTAAGCAATTAAAAAATAAATATCCAGAGTTAATAAATGATGATGCTGTTGATGGTACAATATTAGATAATGCTTTAAATATTACAAATGTTGAAGTTGATGAATGTTTATCTGGGCTTATTGAATATGTAGAAGAATTATATGATTATTTTGATGTTATGGAATATATTGAATAAATTTTTAATGCTTTGGAAATAATTAATAGTTGTTTGGTGGGCCATGAGAAAGTATTTATGGCAAAATAAAAGAGTACTTATTATAATTTTTTCTTATATAAGTCATTAAATATCACGTCATTATATTGTGTGTTAATACTCATTAATATAAATATAAACTAGCACCATTAAAACTTGTTAAAATATAGCTTAATAATTTTTTCACCTTTATTAATGTAAAAAAATATTAAATGTAAAAAATGTGTTATTATTAAATTATGAAGTTTATTAGAAAAAGGAGGACATTATAGAAATCAAAATTCTATAATGACAATTGTTATGAAGAAAAAAAGATTATGTTATGTTGATATTGCTAGGGCGTTTGCAATAATTTCTATAGTTTTGGGACATACTATAGTTCATTCAGAACATTTAGGAACGTTATTTAAATTACTATATAGTTTTCATATAGCTTTATTTTTTATGATTTCTGGTTTCATATTTAAAATTAAAGACAATGAGTCATTTTTATCTTTTTTTAAGAGAAAATTTTTAAGAATTATGATTCCATATTTTATTTGGGCATTAGCATTTCTAATACCATATATGTTATTTGGAGGTAGTATAGGTAATAAGTTAGACGTTCCTTCTTCTTTTAATTTAAAAACTATGTTGTTTAATACATTATATGGTAATGGGAACATGAATGCTTTGAAACAAAATACAGCATTATGGTTTTTGCCTGCATTGTTTTCTATGGAAATAATATATTATTTTATAATTAAATTTTTAAAAAAGCATAATGACGTAAAAATAAAAGTTTTTGTTCCTATTATAATTGTTGCAGGTTTTTTAAGTGATATTTTTTTGAATAAATTTATAATACTTCCATTTGGAATTAATACTGTTTTAAATATTGGAGTTTTTTTCTATGTTGGCTATTTATTAAAAGAATTTAATATAATCGAAAAATTGTCAAATAATCGCAAATATATATATATATATATATATCAATACTTATTATTGGTATAATAAGTTGCTTTTTAAATTACAAAGTTGTGTCTTGTGTAGAATATGATTATGGTAATTTTGCACTGGCATTAATTTCTGGAATATGTATTTCTTTATTTATTTTATTTATATCAAAAATTATTAATCAGAATAAAATTTTGGAATATTTAGGTAGAAATACTATGGGTATATTAATATTTCATAAAATTATAATTTTAGTTTTTCAAAGTAAGTTAGGTTTAATATCACAATGGCTGTTAGATAGTAACATTTTTATAGAATTGATTTTATCTATTTTAGTTGTAATAATGAGTATTATTATTTCGTTAATTGCTACTGAAATAGTTAGAAAAATTTTTCCTATGGCAATCGGTGAAATAAGGGATAATGGAAAGTAGAGTATACTACTTTCTTTATTTTAAAATTTAATTGCACTATATGGGCTATTTACATATTATATATTGTAAATGTTGATTTAGCGTTAAGATATAGAGATTATATAATAAAAATTTACATTATATTTTCTTCTAAAAAGGTTATTAAACTATAGTTTTAATTATAATGGTATAACTTTATATTTTAGATAAGTTGCTATTTTTTTAATCTTTTTAATTAACATAATTTTTTTAGTATTATTGTAAAACACCAAAAAAAGAATTGTCTTTGTGGTAGGTAGTATGTTATAATTGATTAGGCTGACAAGATGATATGTGAGATTTTTTATTAATTTGTTAATTTATTGGCTAATTTGTGTGAATTATTTGATTTTGTGCTGTTAGTATAAAAAAATATTGATTTTAATCACTATATGTGATATAATATCGAGGACTATTTACAAAGAGGGGTAATTTTATGGTTGATAGAGTTTGCAAAAAATACATTAAAATTCGTAAACATGAATCTAATAACATAATCAGAGAGGTGTATTGTAATATGGCTAATATTTACTTGAGAATAGTGTTGGCTAATTGTGTAAGAAATAGCTTTAAGGGGGTAGTTTATCATGGATAATGAGATAGCTATGAATGATGTTTCAGTATCAGTGCTAGTTAGTATAAAAAAAGAAGTATATCTATTTATAAAGAGGAGTTTTGATATTGTTTGTGGGTTAGTTGGATTAGTACTTTTAATACCATTAGCAATTATAATTAAACTTTGTTACATGTTTTCTGGCGATTTTCACTCAATAATATATAAGCAAGAAAGAATTGGAAAAAATGGAAAGCCATTTAATCTATATAAGTTTAGAACGATGGTGCCTAATGCTGATGAAAAATTAAAGGAATTATTAAAACAAGAAAAATATAGAAAAGAATGGGAATTAAATCAGAAATTATCTAATGATCCAAGAATTACTAAAATTGGTAACCTCTTAAGAAAGTCTTCTCTAGATGAACTTATGCAGGTTGTGAACGTAATCTCTGGAAAAATGAGTATGATTGGTCCTAGACCACTTATTAGAGGTGAGCTTGATGCTCATAATGGAAATCATAAGTTATACGAAAGTATAAGGCCGGGAGTTTCTGGTTGGTGGGCTGCGCATGGGAGAAGTACTACCACTTATGAAGAAAGATTAGAATTAGAGTATTATTATATAAAGCACATGAGTCTATCACTTGATATAAAATGTGTTATTGACACTATAAAAGCTGTTATTACAAAAGACGGAGCTAAATAAAGAAAATAGTCTGAAAAATGATTATTTTTTATGACTATAGTTATTTTGAATAAAAAGAAGGGAATGATAGTTTTTATGGATAAACCTATTAGGATTGCTCAAATAATTGGCAAATGGTTTGGTGGTGGTGTAGAATCTGCAATAATGAATTATTATCGTCATATAGATAGAACAAAAATACAATTTGATTTTATATGTGATGAAGACTCAACTAATATACCATATGAAGAGATTGAGTCGTTAGGTGGAAAAGTAATAATTATATCTCCATATCAAAAGATATTTAAATATATTAGAGAATTAACTAAAGTTTTAAAAGAAGGAAAATATAAAATAGTTCATTCTCATATAAATACATTATCTGTGTTCCCTTTATATTGTGCTAAAAAGGCAAGAGTACCAGTAAGAATAGCTCATAGTCATTCGACAACCAATAAGAAAGAATGGAAAAAGAATTTAATGAAACAACTTTTAAAGCCATTTAGTAAATTATTTGCAACAGATTATTTTGCATGTACAGAATATGCTGGAAGATGGTTATTTGGAAATAAAGAATTTGATAAAGGAAATGTATATGTATTAAATAATGCAATAGACGTAGATAAATTTAAATATGATGAAAAAATAAGAAAACTAAAAAGAAAAGAATTAGGAATAAAAGATAATCAAATAGTAATAGGTCATATAGGAAGATTTGTTGCTCAAAAAAATCATACATTTTTAATAGATGTTTTTAATGAAGTACATAAACAAAATAAAAAAACAATTCTTCTATTAATTGGTCAAGGTCCATTACAAGAAGAAATAAAAGATAAAGTGAATAATTTAGGATTAAGAGAATCTGTAATGTTTTTAGGCCAAAGGAATGATGTAAATGAACTCTATCAAGCAATGGATACTTTTCTCTTTCCAAGTCTTTATGAAGGACTAGGTATGGTATTGATAGAAGCACAATGCTCTGGATTACCTTGTGTTTGTTCTGCTGAAGTACCCAAAGTTGCTAAAGTAACAAAGAATTTAACCTTCGTTTCATTAAAGGAAAAAATGAACAAATGGGTTGATATTGTAATTAGCAAATTAAAATCTTTAAAAAGAAGTAATAACTATAGTGCTATAACTAAAGCTGGTTTTAATATAGTGAATGAAGCTCAAATGTTAGAAATTTATTATGAAGAAAAAATATGATATTTTTAATTTTATTGCTTTACTTTGCCTTTTTAGTGATAAAATTTAGAAAAATAATTTAAATTTTGTAAAAGATATAGTTATCAGAAAATTTCTATTATTAAATCATAATTTTATTCATATATTTTAGATTATTTTTTCTTATTTATTGAAAGGCTGGTATTAAAAATGATTAAAGTGTTGCAAATTGGTATGACTGATAATTTAGGTGGTATTGAAAGTTATTTAATTAATTATTACAGAAATATTGACAAGAATAGAATTAATTTTGATTTTATTAATATTTATCCTAATCCTTTATGCTTTCAGAATGAAATTGAAAATGGTAAATCTAAAGTTTATAAAGTAACAAGTTATTATAGGAATCCTTTTAAATTTATTTCTGAATTAAAAAAAATAATTATTGAAAATGATTATCAAATAATTCATTGTAATATGAATTCTGCTGTGATGATTTTCCCTTTAATTGCTGCGAAAATGGCAAAAGCTAAAATAATTATTGCTCATGCCCATAATTCTTCAAGTGATAAAGGTATGTTAAAAGCATTTTTACATTTTGTTAATAAGAGATTTATACCTTTGTTTGCTAATACTTTTTTTTCTTGTTCTAATAAAGCAGGACAATGGTTTTTTAATAAAAAAATATTAAAATCAAACGATTATTTTGTTATAAATAATGCTATTGATGTTAATAAATTTAAATTTGATGAAAGTATTAGAAATAAACTAAGAAAAAATTATAATATAGCAGATGATGCTTTTGTCATTGGTCATGTTGGAAGATTTGTGCCGCAAAAAAATCATGTTTTATTAATTGATATTTTTAATGAAATTTATAAGGAAAATCATAATGTTATTTTAATTTTAATAGGAGAAGGGCCTCTAGAAGAAGAAATTAAAAATAAGGTAAAATCGCTCAATTTATTGAATAATGTTATTTTTCTAAAAAAAAGAAATGATGTAAATAATTTTTATCAAATAATGGATCTTTTTGTATTACCTAGTTTATATGAAGGATTACCATTGGTTGGCATTGAAGCACAGACTAATGGTTTGAATTGTATTTTTTCAAGTAAAATTACTAGAGAAATTGACATACTAAAAAATATAAAATTTGTTGATTTAAAATTAAACGAATGGGTAAGTGCAATTATAAAAGTTGAAAAATCAGTTAAAAATGATAGAAATGATAGTTATTATGAATTCTTGAAGTCTAATTATAATATAGAAGTGGCTAGTAAAGAATTAGAAGATATTTATAAAGATAGATTGTTAAGATTTTAAGCATTTAAAATATTTTTATGAGGTGAAAGAATATGATAATTTATGTATTCATGATTATTTTTACAACAGTTTGTTCTTTTTTAGCTTTTAATTATAAAAAAATGTACCTAAAAGAGCAAAAAAATAATTTTAAAATTACATATTTATTATTTGCTTTATTGGCTATCCTAATCCCTACTTTTGTAGCTGGTTTTAGAAATATAACAGTTGGAACTGATGTAGGTGGGACTTATCTTAATATTTTTAACGCAATTGCTAATAAAAATTTTACTATTAGAGACTTCGGATATGGATTAATAAATTATTTTTCATTATTAATATCAAATGATTATCAGCTTTTAATATTTATTACATCTCTAATTTTTGAAATAACTTCATTTATTGGTATATTTAAACAATCTGACAATCCTGTCATAAGCACGCTATTGTTCTTTTTCACCAATGTATTTTTTGTATCTATGAATATGATAAGACAAAGTCTAGCAACTGCAATATTTATTTTATCTATTCCATCTTTAATTAATAGAAAGCCAGTTAAATATTTTTTAATAAATATAATAGCATTTTCTATTCATTCATCGGCTATTTTGTATTTTCCATTATATTTTATAGCTAATAAGAAATTAAAGAAAAAATATATTTTTTTCTTATTACTTATTTTTTTACTATTTAAATCTATGTTAAGTAACTTGTTTATTAATTTTTCATATAACATTAGTTTTTTCAGAACTTATTTTTCTTGGTATATTAGCTCATACAATAATACTGAATATTTTAATTTTTTTAGTATTTTAATAAATAGTTTTGTTTTAGTATATTTATTATCTTTATATAAGAGTGCAAATGATGATAAAAAATATATTTTTCTTTTATGGACTCAGTTAATATCATTATTATTCTTAGTTTTATCTTCAGATTTGCCACTTATGCAAAGAACATCTTGGTTATTTTCTTTTCCGTTGTATCTTTACATTCCAGTAACTTTTAAGTACATAAAGAACAAAGTGCTTAAAGTTTTATTAAAGAACGGAATTATTTTTTCATATTGTATATATATGGTTATAACAATTTTCATTTTTAAATATCATGCTGTAGTGCCATATACTAGTGTGTTATTTCACTAACTTAAGAAAAGAAAAATCTTTAAAAGTTAATATATAAATGAAAGGAATGTGTGATTAATATGAATGAAAACATAGTTATCTCCATAATTGTTCCTATTTATAATGTAGAAAAATATTTAGAGAAATGTATTAATAGCATTTTAGATCAAACATTTGAAAGATATGAATTAATATTAGTTGATGATGGTTCTACGGACAAATGTGGAAAAATTTGTGATGATTATTCAAGAAAATATTCACAAGTAAAAGCAATTCATAAAAAAAATGGCGGATTATCAGATGCAAGAAATGCAGGAATTGAAATTGCTTTAGGAGACTACATAACATTTGTTGATTCTGATGATTATTTAGATAGTAAGTATTTACAGAATATGTATGAAATAGCTATTAAGTTTTCAGCAGATTTAGTTATGTGTGATAGTCAAGATGTTTATGAGAATAAGAAAAACATTTTAATAAAAAATGATAATATTGTTAGTGAAATAATTACTAAAGAACAAGCATATAAAAAAATACTACTACAAGAAGGTACGGATGTAAGTGCCTGTCGTAAGTTATATAAAACTAAAATTTTTAAAGATAATAAAATTTTATATCCTGTTGGCGAGATTTATGAAGACATTCAAGTTATTCATAAAATAGTTGAAAATTGCTCAAAAATTGCAATAACTAATTATATTGGATATTATTATTTGCAAAGAAATGGAAGTATAATGTATGGAAAAATGTCGGAAAAAAATTTTATTTTGATTGATGCTATAACTAAATTAACTTCATTTATAAAAGAAAATTATCCTAATATTTCATATGCTGCTAATAAAAGATATGTTTATTGTAATTTTCACATATTAGGAAGGGCAATTTTTGATAAAAATTATGAGGAAGAATGTAATAAAATAAGGAATAATATTTTAAAATATAGTGATGAAATATTAAATAGTAATTTATATAGTCTAAAAGAAAAACTTGCTACCAGAGCTTTAAAATTTGGTTTAAAAACATATAAATGTTTTTGGAAAATTTATTGTATTTTAAAAGGAAAAAAATTCAAATGATCAGTGGGTGAATTGTTTATGAAAAAAGTTGCAATAATTACTCAGCATCAAGTGTTTAACTATGGTTCTGTCTTACAAGCATATGCTACTCAAAAAATTTTTGAAAGACAAGGTGTTGATGTATTAGTTATAGATTATATTTCTGAAAGATGGGATAATAAGAAATTATTTTGGGATATTGATAAAAAAGGTAATTGTTTTATTGTTTTAATTTATAAATTTTTAAGAATACCAATAGTATTAAAAAGAAAATCACAATTTTGGGGCTTTACAAGAAAATATTTAAATTTAACAAAAAGATACAAATATTATGATGACTTAGTTAAAAATCCCCCTAAAGCAGATGTATACGTTGTTGGTAGTGATCAATGTTGGAATAGTTTCTATAATGGCATTGATAAGGCTTATTTTTTACAATTTGGAAATAAGAATATAAAAAGGGTGTCTTTTGCTACTAGCGTTGGTAATGATTTTTATAGCTTTGATGAAGAAAAACAAATAAAAACCTATTTAGAAAAATTTAGCTATATATCTGTTAGAGAAAAAAATTCAATAAAACTTCTTGAAAAAATTGCTAATAAAAAAGTAATTAGTTTAATTGATCCAACTTTACAACTTTCAAAAGTAGAATGGGAGAATCTTGCCACAAAAAGAAAAATAGTTAAAGAAAAATATTTATTATTGTTTTTATTATATAATGAAGATTTAAATGCTTCTAAATTTGCTAAAAAAATAGCTGATTCATTAAATTTAAAAATTGTAGAATTATCTTGGCAGTTAAGGAAAAATTGTTCTTCAGATATTTTATTAACTCATAGAACACCTGAAGATTTTCTCTCTCTTATAAGAGATGCAGATTTTATAGTTACAAACTCTTTTCATGGTTTAGCATTTAGCCTTATTTTCGAAAAGCAATTTATAGTAGTAAAAAGGACTCAATTTAACGATAGAATATCTAATTTACTAAATATAGTTAAGCTAGAAGAAAGACTTATTGAATCAAATCTGGATAATTCAATATTAAATAAAAAGATAAATTATATAGATGTTAAGAAAATTATTGAAAAAGAAAAAGATAAAGCTAATCAATATATAATTAATGTTTTGAAATAAGAAGGAGTAGTATGAAAAAGGATTTTATTATTTTAAAAAATAAGAAAACAGATGTATTTTTTAAATATTATGAAGATATTTTTGATTACTATTCAAAAAAGAATAGTTTATTATTTAAAGTCATAAAAAAGTTAAATTTGCCTTTTTTAAGCCTTTATTTTGGTGAATGGAAAAATGTACTAAAGCAATATAAGACTATAATATTATTTGATAATGGCTTTGATAATCAAATTCCTAAATATATACATAAAAAAAATAAAAATATAAGGATTATACTTTATTACTGGAACAAAATATTGTTACATGACAAGAAATTTTTAAACAATAAATATGTTGATGAGTATTGGACTTTTGATATTAATGATGCAAAATTATATAATATGAAATATAATTCACAATTTTATAGTTATAAAGTAGAATTACCAAAATGTGAGATAACAAATGATATTATATTTTTAGGAAAAAATAAAGGAAGAAAAGCAGCCTTATTAAATTTAAAAAAGCAGTTGGAAAAAGAAAATATTAGATGTAATTTTAAAATTATTGATGATAATTGTCAAGGCTTGCCATATGATGATTATTTGAATGAGGTTGCTAGCTCAAAATGTATTTTGGAGTTTAATTCTTTTTCACAAGTAGGATTATCTTTAAGAAGTATGGAAGCTTTATTTTTTTCAAAAAAGTTAGTTACAAATAACAAGAATATAATAAATTATGATTTTTACAATAAAAAAAATATCTTTGTTATTGGAGTGGATAATATTAAAAATATAAAAGAATTTATAGATAGTGAATATGAAACTATAGATAAAAAGATAATTGATAATTATGATTATGAAAATTGGTTGAAAAGATTTATGTGAGGTATTATAAATGAATAAAATTATATTAAATGAAAAATCAAAAATTTATATTTTATGTCCTGCTTATATTAAAACAGGTGGGCCAGAGTTGCTACATCAGTTATGCTGGAAATTAAATGAGAGAAAAATTGATGCCACTATGGCATATTACAATATTGGTGATGATCAAAATTATAGAAATAAAGAATTTGATATATATACAAACAAATCTATACAACATGATGAAATAGATGATGCTACTGATAATTATTTAATAATCCCAGAAAGTGTAGTAGCAATAAATTTGTCTAAAAGATTTAAAAATATAAAAAAGATTATATGGTGGCTTAGTGTTGATAATTTCACTAAAGGTTATGGTGTTTTAAACCCATTAAAAGTTTATGGTTTAAGATATCTTAAAATGATTAAAAATAAGGCCATAATATTTAATTTAAAGTATGTTAAATCTATGTATTTACATTTATGTCAAAGTTATTATGCAATTGATTATTTAAAGAAAATAGGTATTAATAATTCTATTTATCTATCTGACTATATTAATCATATTTATTTATCAGATCATAAAATTACCAAAAAAGAAAATGTAGTTTTATTTAATCCTAAGAAAGGCTACAAATTTACGCAAAAAATTATTAAAGCTTCTCCAAATATAAAATGGATTGCTATTCAAAACCTTACATCAGAAGGAGTATTAAATCTTTTGTTAAAAAGTAAAGTATATATAGATTTTGGTCATCACCCTGGTAAAGACAGATTTCCAAGAGAAGCTGCAAGCTGTGGTTGTTGTATTATAACTGGAATGAAAGGTTCAGCAAAATATTATGAAGATGTTTCTATTCCAGCAGAATTTAAATTTGAAAGCAACACAAAAGAAATAGATAATATTATTGCAAAGATAGAAGAGTGTTTCAATAATTTTGATTCTGAAAGCGCAAAATTTACTGAGTATAGAAATAAAATTAAATTAGAAGAGCAAAAATTTGAAAGTGATATTGAAAAAATTTTTATAGTAAAATAAGGTGAATCAAATGAAAAAATCTATAAAGAAAAATTATTTATATAATGTTACATACCAACTTTTATGTATTATTTTGCCAATAATTACAACTCCTTATTTGGCACGAACCCTTGGTCCAACAGGAACAGGAATTTATGGCTATACGATATCAATAACAACATATTTTGTATTGTTTGGTTCTCTTGGAATTTCTTTATATGGGCAAAGAGAAATTGCTTATAATCAAAATGACATTAATAAACGTAGTAAGGTCTTTTTTGAATTATTTATTTTTCGAATTATAACTATGAGTCTTGCGATGATACTTTTCTTTTTATTCTTTTGCTTAAAGGGACAATATCATTTATATTATAGGATATTGACTTTAGAACTAATTTCTAATATATTTGATATTAGTTGGTTTTATCAAGGAATTGAAGAATTTAAAAAAGTTGTTGTTAGGAATTCATTTATAAAGCTTGTAAATATTATTTTAATTTTTTTACTAATTAATGGTCCTGAGGATACTGGATTATATTTAATAATTTATGTTATGTCTGGTTTGTTAGGTAACTTAAGTATGTGGTTACAATTAAAAAAATATGTGATTTTACAAAAGGTAAAAATTAAGAATATTTTTAAATATTTATTACCAATACTAGCTTTGTTTATTCCTCAAATTGCAGTTCAAATTTATACAGTTTTAGATAAAACAATGATTGGAATTATAATGAAAAATATGAGTGAAGTTGGTTTTTATGAACAAGCTCAAAAAATAGTAAAAATAACGTTAACTTTGGTGACATCACTTGGCATAGTAATGGTACCTAGAATTGCTAGTTTGTATAAGAAAAATGATAGAAGTCAAATAAATATGTATATGAAGAAAGTATTTAATTTTGTTTGGTTTTTAGGCACTCCTTTATTATTTGGAATTATTGGCATAGCTCAAAAATTTGTTCCATGGTTTTTTGGGCCAGGATATAGTGAAGTTGTTATTCTAATGATATGTCTTTCTCCAATCGTTTATGCTATTGGTTTTAATAATATAATAGGTGTTCAATATTTAATACCTACTGGAAAACAGAAAATATTTACTATTTCTGTTTCAATTGGAGCAGTTACAAATTTTGCTTTAAATTTTGTATTAATAAATTTTATAGGTAGTGTTGGTGCATGTATATCTACAGTTTTAGCTGAAACGTTTATTTTGATATATCAAATATTTTATGTATTTAAAAATAAAGATTTTGATATAAAATCTTTATATCAAGGAAGTAGTAAATATATTGTTAGTGGAATAATAATGATGATTTTAGTTTATTTGACAGGACTACCATTTCAATCATCAATATTAACGACGTTAATTCAAATATTTGTTGGTTTTGTTGTTTATTTGCTATTAATGTTTATCTTTAAAGATAAATTCTTCTTAGGATATTATAATAGTTTGAAAAAGCAATTCTTAGTGAGGTGTAAAAAATGTCATTAAAAAAATTAATACCTGTTAAAGTTAAATATAAAATAAAGTATTTACTTAAAAGAGCAAGACAGCTTAATTATGGCAAATCTGAAAAAATTTTATATGTATTAAAAAATTATTTTAAAGTAAAAGTTATTACCGGAAATGATGCCAGTGAAGAAATTATGTCACAAGCAAAAATAAAAATTGTCAAAAATGATAATTTTGTTGTTTCTTTAGATAACAATATATTGAATTTAAACCCTAAAATTATTAGTAATATTACAATTGATTATGGACAAGTTTTAAAGTACTCAATTAATGATATAAAAGATAGATATAAAAATTCTACTGATAGTTATAGTGTTAGGGAATATAAATTTATTTTGGCTGTTGAGTTATATATTAATAAAATTATTAAAAACTTAAAAAGTAGTGATAAATTAATAATTAATAATTTAAAACAAATACTAAATAGTAATGATTTAAATTTTCATCAAGCTTTACAAAAAATATTGATATTTAACACAATTGCTTGGCAAATAGGAATGAAATTAAATGGATTTGGCAGGCTTGATAAAATATTAGATAGTTATTATGAAGAAAATGAATTCAATGATAAATTATTATTTGATTTTTTAAGTATAATAAATTCTAATTATAATTTTAAAAGTGGTGAATTGCTTGGTGATACTGGTCAAATAATTATACTAGGTGGCTTAGATGAAGATGAAAAATATTTTTCAAATAAATTAACTTATAAGTTTATAGAGACATTAAAAAAATTAAATAAGCCTGATCCTAAAATTCTACTTAGAGTTAGTTCTAAAATGGATATTAAGTTATTAACTGATGCTGTTGAATGTATAAAAACAGGAATAGGTAGTCCTTTACTTTCAAATGATGATGTAATAATTCCAATTCTTAAAGATTTTGGTTGCGATAAAGATTCTTATAATTACATAACTTCTGCATGTTGGGAGCCTTTAATTGCTGGAATGTCTATGGACCAGAACAATATCTGTGGACTTAATTATCTAGAGCCACTTGATAAAATTTTAAATACTAATAATGTTTCAATAGATAATTTGGAAGAATTGTATATCGAAGAATTAAAAAAATATATAAAAGATAAAGTTAATTTAGTTAATTCTTATAGTTTTCCATATAATCCTTTATTATCAATGTTTACAATTGATTGCGATAAAAAACATAAAGATGTTTCTGAAGGTGGTGCTAAATATAGTAACTTTGGATTTACTACAGCTGGGCTTGCTAATTTAACTAACTCTTATTTTAATTTAAAAAAATATTGCCAAGAAAAAAAGATATATACTTTTGATGAATTAAATGAGAAAAGAAAAAATAATTACTCTGATTCTTCAGCATTAAAACTACTTAAGAATAATGAAAAAAAATTTGGTTTAGATGATGAAGATGTTATTAGTTTTGTTAACAAAATAATTAGTATTACAGGTGAAGAACTATCGAAATATCAAAATAAATTTGGTGGCAAGTTCAAATTTGGCTTAAGTTCTCCAGATTATATAAACTTTTCACGAAATTTAGCTGCCTCTTTTGATGGTAGAAAAAATAAAGAACCTTTGAACGTTCATATTTCTTCTAATTATTCATTTGATGAAACTATTTCGTTTGCTTGCAAATTAAATTATAATGGCTTAGCTTTTAATGGTAATGTAATTGATTTTATTATAACACCTGATTATATTGAAAATAATAAAGAGAAATTTGTTCAATATATTTATAAATCTATTGAAGATGGCTTTTTTCAAATGCAAATGAATGTTGTAAGTAGTAAAGTTTTAATTGATGCCAAGAAAAATCCTGAACAATATCCAAATTTAATTGTAAGAGTTTGGGGATTTAGCGCCTATTTCAATGATTTGCCAGAAGATTATAAAAATGTTTTAATAGAAAGAGCTTTAAAAAATGAACAATAATATTGTAGTAGGTAATATTCAAAAAACTTGTTTTCATGATGGTCCAGGAATTAGAACCACTGTGTTTTTAAAGGGATGTCCAATAAGATGTCCATGGTGTGCCAACCCTGAAAATTTATCTTTAGATATCAAATATACTTGTGATATTGATAAGTGTAATTATAGTAAGTGTCCCTATGATCTTGATTGCAATGGCTCTAATTCCAATCAACAAACGTTAAAGAAAAATGAAAAAGAATGTCCTCTTAATGCTATTAAAGCTACTGGAAGTATCATAACTGCGGAAGAATTAGTTAAACAATTATTAAATATAAATAATCACGATGGTATAACTTTTTCTGGAGGGGACCCATTATTTCAAGCATATGCTTTAAAAGAAGTTTTGGTTGAATTAAAAAATAAAAATATTAATGTTTGCATGGAAACATCCCTATATTCAAATCCGAACAATCTTTTGCAAATTATTGATTATGTTGATATTTTTATTATTGATATTAAAATACTAGAAGAAAAACAGTGCAGGCAAGTTTTAAATGGAGAGGTTAATAATTTTTATGAAAATGTAGAAAGAATTTTTGAAAATAAAAAAAGTGTGATTTTTAGAGTTCCATTAGCTGATGATCTAGTTTATAATGATGTAAATATTAATTTAATATTAAAATTTCTTAAAGGACATAAACCTTTAAAAGTAGAGATTTTTAAGTTACATAACTTAGCTCAAAAAAAATATGAAGCATTAGGATTAAAATATAATTTTAATAAAGAAATTTCGGATGTTAAAGTGAGGCAGTTTAAGAATATGATTTCAAAAGAAGGCATTAATGTAGAAGTTATTTCATTTTAATGGAGGTATAGAATGTTATTGTTATTGACTTTATTAATAATATTTATTTCATCTTTATCATTGAAAAGTAAAGATAATAATTTTTTTGATATTGATTATTGTAATAATTTAAAAGGGTTATGTGTTTTACTTATCCTTGCTAATCATGTTGTTGCAGCGACATCATCAAAATATTGCTTTTCAAATTTATACTTAAATTTTGGTAATTTTACTGTTGCTCTATTTTTTCTAATATCAGGATATGGTACAATGTATGGATACTTGAACAAAAAAAATTATTTTAAATCATTTTTAAAAAATAAGGTTATTAAAATTCTTTTTCCGTATTTAATTGCTAATCTTATCTTTTTATTAGTAAGAATTGCTTCTAATAGTTTTTCCTTAAATAATATTTTTACAGCTTTTTTGAAAGGAGAACCTTTGGTACCTTTTTCATGGTATATTATTGCGATAATGTATTTATATATTACATTTTATATTTCTTTTAAGCAAAATAAAATCAATAAAAATGTTTTGTTTTTGACGTTTTGTGTATTTTATTTTCTAATAGTAAGATATTTTTTCTCGTGGTCTTCACATTGGTATACTTCTTTTGTGGGGTTTGGTATTGGTGTTTGTTTGTGCAAATTATTTAATAATAATAAAAATGTGGAAATTAATCTTGTTCGATTAGGAACCTGGGGGGGGTATTTATAGTATTATTTATAATAGGAATGTTTCTTATTAGTGAATTTAAAAGTGATACAAATGTTACTTATGTAATAATTCAAATGCTATGTTCAGTTGGAGTTTGCTTTTTCGTTTATGAGTTAAGTAAAATTATTAATATTAAAAGTAAATTTCTAGAATTCTTAAGTCATTATTCTTTAGAAATATACTTATATCAAGGCTTTTCTATAGCATTATTACGAAAAATATCTTTAATATATAACAATAATATTTTGTTTATTTTTGGCACATATGTTTTAACGATAGCTTTTGCAGTTTTGATTAAGAAGGTAACAGTTTATACATTAAAGTTTATGAGGAAAATAGTCTGAAAAAAATTGTTTTTATGACTATATGAATCTTAAGCAAAGAGAGGAATGGTATTTTATGAAATATGATTATTTAATAGTTGGTTCTGGTTTGTTTGGAGCAACTTTTGCAAATTTAGCAAAAAATGAGGGAAAGAAAGTTTTAATTATTGAAAAAAGAAATCATATAGGTGGTAACATTTATACAGAAGAAATTAATGGAATAAATGTTCATAAATATGGAGCACATATATTTCATACAAACTATAAAGAAGTTTGGGATTATGTAAATTCTTTTGTAGAATTTAACAGATTTACAAATAGTCCTATTGCTAGAATAAATAATGAAATATATAATATGCCTTTTAATATGAATACTTTTTCTAAAATATGGAGTGATGTTATAACTCCAGAAGATGCTATTAAACATATTAATGACGAGAGAAAAGAAATAACTCATGAGCCAATAAACTTGGAAGAACAGGCAATTTCATTAGTTGGTAGAACCATATATGAAAAATTAGTTAAGGGTTATACTGAAAAACAGTGGAATAGAGACTGTACGTTGTTACCACCATTTATAATAAAGAGATTACCAGTAAGATTTACTTATGATAACAATTATTTTGATGATTTATATCAAGGAATTCCTATTGGTGGCTATACAAAATTAATAGAAAAGATGCTTGATGGAATAGAAGTTAGACTTAATACGGATTTTTTTGATAAGAAGGAAGAATATCTTGAAATGGCAGAAAAAATTATTTATACTGGACCATTAGATGAATATTTTGACTACAAATTAGGAAAGTTGGAATATCGTTCTTTAAGATTTGAAACTAAAATTTTAAATGTTAGTAATTATCAAGGAAATGCAGTTGTAAATTATACTGGTCGTGAAGTTGATTATACAAGAGTTATTGAACATAAGCATTTTGAATTTAAAAAAGATAATGATATAACAGTTGTAACCTATGAATATCCTGCCGATTATGAAGAAGGTATGGAAAAGTATTATACTGTGAATGATGAAAAGAATAATGAATTAGCTGATAGATATAATAAATTAGCATCAGAAGAAAAAAAAGTTATTTTTGGTGGTCGATTAGCTGAATATAAATATTATGATATGGACGATGTAATAAAACAAGCATTTGATGTTTTTAAGAAAATAGGAAAATAGGATGGTGTGAATATGTATACTGATTTAAAAGCTTATCAAATAATAATAGCTTTATTAAAAAAATATAATATAAGACATTGTGTACTTTCTGCTGGTAGTAGAAATGTACCTTTTGTTCATTCTGTTGAACAAGATGATTACTTTAAATGTTATTCAGTTGTAGATGAGCGTAGTGCAGGCTATTTTGCATTGGGATTAGCGCAAGAATTAAATGAGCCTGTAGTTATATCTTGTACGTCTTCTACGGCAGCTTGCAATTATTATCCAGCTGTTGCTGAAGCATTTTATCAAAATGTTCCTTTAATAGTTTTAACTAGTGATAGGAATCCAGCAATGTTGGGTCAAAGAGAGGACCAAATGATTGATCAGGTAGGAATGTATGATCGTCATGTAAAAAAATCTGTTAATTTACCCGTAAGTATAGAAAATGAAGATGATTTTATTTATTGCCAAAGGTTAATAAATGAAGCTTTATTGGAACTTACGCATCATATTAATGGACCGGTTCATATTAATATCCCTATGAAATATTATAGTATGGATTTTAATACCAAAGAATTACCTAAGGTTAATAAAATAAATAGACTTAACGTTTTTGATAATAAAAAGTTGTGGGAAGAAAAACAAACAATTTTGGAACAAGCTCAAAGAATACTAATTTTACCTGGACAGAATTATTATCTTTCTGAAGAATTAAAAATTTCTTTAAAAAAATTTTTTGAGAAGTTTAATTCTTCAGTAGTTATAGAATATATGGCAAATTTGAATGATGAAGAAACAAATAATTTGTTCTTATGTATGGATTCAAGATATATAAGTAAGAAAAAGTTTAAAGAGTTATTGCCAGATATAGTTATATCATTTGGTGGTAATATTATGAGTGGGATAAAAGATAATTTAAGATTAAATTGTTTTAAATTTGAACATTGGTTAATTAATCCAGATGGAAACGTAATAGATTTATTTAAAAGTTTGACGACAATTTTTGAATGTCCACCAGAGTATTTTTTTGATTATTTTGTAAAAAATAGTAATCAAAAAATAAAAAACAATTTACATTACAATAATTTATTAATTAATTATAAAAATGAAATTATTTATCCAAATTTTGAATGGTCTAATGTTTATGCAATAAAAAATCTTGTTGAGAAAATTCAAAAAAACTCAATTTTACATTTAAGCATTAATAATTCTATAAGACTTACAAATTATTTTAGTATTGACCCAACAATAAAAGTTTATGCAAATATAGGTACTTTTGGAATTGATGGATGTTTATCTTCGTTTATTGGTCAATCAGTAGTTAATTACAATAAGCTTAGTTACTTAATTATCGGAGATTTATCATTTTTCTATGATATGAATGCTTTAAGAATAAAACATATAGGTAATAATGTAAGAATTCTATTAGTAAATAATCATGGTGGTGGAGAATTCTATTATAATAAAAGTTGGATAAATGAAAAAAGTGATTTACATACAACTGCTAGACATAATCAATCAGCTGAAGGATGGGCAGAATCTATTGGATTTAAGTATTTGAAAGCAGAAAATAAAACTGATTATGATATAAAATTAACTGAATTTATCAATCCAAATAGTAATCAACCTATATTATTTGAAGTTTTTACTGAAATGAAAAGTGATTCAAAAGAAGTATACAATTTTTATGATTTGAGTAGACCAAAAAATGCAACCGAAGAATTAGAGAAAAATAGTAAAGATTTTATAAAAAAAATAGTAGGGAGTGAAAATGCTAGAAAATTAAAAAAAATTATTAAACGTTAAATAGATGTGTTTCAAATATACAAAAGTTAAGTTAGAAAAGTGACTAATAATTTAGTAAATGAATTATGATAAATAACTTGCCAATAAAATTGTAATAATGGTGTTTCTTGATAATAATATTTTTAAAATTTAAAATTCATTAGGTTTCTGAAATTTCTTCAAAAAAAGGGAAACAGGATATTTAAATACAAGAAAACTTTTGTGTATATGGAATTCAAAAATAAAAGAAAGGTATGTGTGTTTATTTGAAAAAAATCTTATTATTAGGTGGAACTGGCGCTATGGGAAAAGCTTTAGTAGATTTTATACATAATTCAGATGTATATATAACAACAAGAAAAGATAAAATTTCTACTCAAAATATAAAATATATAAAAGGTAATGCTCTTGATATAAATTTTATTAAAGAATTAATTGTAGATAATAATTTTGATGTTATTGTTGATTTCATGTATTATAATTATAATGAATTTTATGAAAGAATAGATTTATTTTTAAATAATACAAAACAATATATATTCTTGTCATCGGCTAGAGTTTATAGTAATAAAGATAAAGTAATAAATGAAAAAACAAAAAGAATATTAGATATTTGCGATGATAAAAAATATCTAGCTACTCATGAATATGCCTTAGAAAAAGCAAGAGAAGAAGATTTACTAAGAAAGCAAAAAAAGAAAAACTGGACAATTATAAGACCTTACATAACTTATAATGACAATAGATTACAGTTAGGAATCTATGAAAAGGAAAAATGGCTTTATAGAGCAATAAAAGGAAAAACTATTGTAATTCAACAAAAATTATTAGATAGTATAACGACTTTAACATATGCCAAGGATGTATCTAAATATATAGCAAAATTAATACTAAACGAAAAAGCATATGGTGAAGCTTTTCAAATTGCTAATAACATGAGTAATATAACTTGGAAAGATGTTGTCGAAATTTATAACGAAGAATTATATAAGAAAAATATTAAAATGAATTTAAAAGTTATTGAAACAGAAAAATATGATAAACTATTTAATTTTTTTCAATTGAGATATGATAGATATTGTGATAGGATTTTTAATAGTGATAAGCTTGAAAAAACTATTAATGAGAAAGTTTGGTATATTGACATAAAAGATGGGCTTAGAGAATGTATCTCTCATTTTTTTGATAACACTGATCTATGTGAGATACAACTAGACGCTAAATTTAACGGTATTATGGATAAAATTACAGGAGAACATACAAGTTTAAAAGAATTTAATAGCTTTAAAGAAAAACTAAAATATGTTCTAGCGAGATATACATTATTTTTTGAGATAAAAGGGCAAAAATATTAGTTAAAAATTATAGATGATTTCAGTAAAGTAACATTTAAATATGTGAGAGGACATATGAAAAAACTCAGTATCTAATATGGCAACTTATTAATTGAACAATTGATTTCAAAAAAGAAGAGCAAAAAAAATAAAAGTAAGGATGTAATAAATCTATACTTTTTTGTATCAATAACTTCATTGTTTCTGTTAACTATGCAGTATTTCACTTCTATCAAATCTAAATTATAATGAACTGATTATTAGCCTAATTGCTCATAGAAATATATATTTCTTAAAATGTAAAAATATTATCTACATGCTTCTACTTCCAACTAAAATAAGATATATTTTATGAAAATACTTATCCAATATAATACTCAAAAGTAGGCAAAGACTGAATATAATAATTGGTACTCCAAAATATAGTACAGTTTGCCATAATGCCGTTTGTGGTAAAAGCTTTGTAAGCAGTTTTTTTAATATAGTTAGATTCATCTCATGAAACAAATAAATAGAAAAGCTATATTTTGATATTTTAATAATTATGTTGTGTATTTTTTTGTTTGATATTTTAGTAGTAAAACGATAAAAGAAAACGAAACCAATAACAATGGAAGCAAAATGTGGAAGATGGCTTATTAAAGTATCTCTTGCTAAGAAATCAAGAAATATAGCAGCTATATATGCAATTATAATATATGGAGCTTTTATTTTATCTATATCATTGAATTTTATGGAATACTTTACAAAGTAGTAGCCAAAGCAGAAAAATATAAGTGCATCTTGCCTTAGAAAAAAAAGATGTGTCTTAACATTTAGTACTATCATAGTTGACAAAAGCATAAATATAACTTTTGGAAATTTATCGATAAGTTTCTTAATAATTATTGCTAAGATGTTTAGAACTAATAAATCTCTAATAAACCATAATGGATAAAGCATTACACGTTTAGTAGCAAAGCCGAGATATGCATCTGCATATTCTACTATTCCCCAGTTAGCGATAATGTTTGCTTCTTGTGAAAAGTATGGTCTTAAAAATGTTATATGTTGGGCAATAAAACAAATAATAATCCATAAAGTATTAAAGATAAGATATGGAACCAATAGTGTCTTTAGTTTTTTCTTGATATTTTCCATCCATGTAAATTCTTTCTTATACAACAATACTGCAGAAATGAAGAAAAATCCTGGGACTGCACATTGAGAAATTATACGAGAAACAAAAAATTTTATCCAATACAACCAAATTGGAACTTGCATAACAACACTTTCTCCAGTAAATCCTACTTTTTCTGTATATGAATGGATAAAAATTATCATTATAGTTAACCAAATTTTGAGAATTTTGATTCGTTCTGATTCTTCAGCATTTATAATATAGTGGTTACTTGTAGTTTTCATAAAATATCTCCCTTTTAAAACTGGTATCTCATAAATAAATCTACAAAAACTATATCAAAAAATATAGAAATGTCAAGTTTTTTCAAACTTTTATTATGTCAAAAATAGCATTTTTAACTATTTTTATTTTTCTCTTATTGATTTGTCTAGATATATTGATGAAGATGATCCAAGATACCCTTTCAAAACTCGATGCATAATAAAGATGTTGCTTATTTAGAATTGTTTAAATAATGAAAATTTCAAAGGTGTCGAATTTGACGCGTTTAAATATGAAACAGGTAGTAATAAATTTAAAATTTTACCTCAAAAATGGATTAAAGAAACCAATGCTAAAGTAAAAAAAGTTTTGGTAGACCAAAAAAATGTGAATTTATCTGGTAGCCTATATCATAAAACTTAACTAGATTTTGCATATAATAGTAATTATATTGAAGGTTCTACAATAACGCCTGATGAAACAGCGAGTATTTATTATACAGGAACAATTCTAACAATTACTGATAAAGTTATAGTATTAAAAGACGCAACTGAAACGAAAAATCATTTTACTTTATTTAAATATATGCTTGATACTATTGATGATAAACTTTCTGAAGATATGATAAAAAAAATTCATTTTATCCTAAAAGATGGAACCCTAACTGATAGTGAAAAAGAATGGTTTAATGTAGGAGATTATAAAAAGAGAAAAACTTTGTTGGAAATATTGTGACATCTTTACCAACAGAAGTAGTAAGTGACATGAAAAATTTATTAGAATCGTATGATAAAATTCCTAAAAAAACTTTAGAAAATATTATTGAATTTCATGTTAGATTTGAACGTATTCATACTTTTCAAGATGAAAATGGTTGCGTAGGAAGGAATGATTATGTTTAGAGAATGCTTATACAATGATATAATGCCATTTTTCATTGAAGATAGAAACAAAGATTTTTATATAAGAGGAATTAAAGAATATCAGTCAAATGGAGAAAAAGGTTACTTAATAGATACTTGTCTAAATAGTCAAGATAATTATGAGAAGATGGTTAATTTTTTCTTGGAGCATAATGAGTAAAAAAATAAATAGTTGCCAAAAGCGACTTTTTCTGCTATTATATAGGCAAAAAATTAATCCGTGATTTGAATTATAGGAGTTGGTGTAGATGAATATGCATGAATTAATTAAATCGTATAGAAAAGATTATGTTTTTGAAAACTATACTAGAATAGTAGAGGAATTTAAAGACTATGAAAAAATTTCTAAGGTAAAAATGCTAGATGAGATATATAAAGTTTATGATAATCCTGATAATATTATTGATATTTGTACGAGTAGAGAATTAAAGTACTTGGAAAATCTTTTAAATGGTAAAATAATAAAAAGCAAAGATGATTATAAAGTAAAAGATAAATATGACTGGGAAGTAAGAACTTTACGAAGTAAATTTTTACTTGATCATGAGAGGGATATTCCTGAAGAAATACTTCCTAAAGTGGAAGAGGCTTTAAAAAGAGTAAACTGGACTGAAAAGAAAAAGATAGATGAATTAAACGAATTACTCGTAGTTTATTGTAAAATGCAAGGAGTTGCTTTATTACATACAGTTTGTAATTTTTCTAGTTTTTTAACGGAAATAGATGAAGAAACAATATGGAATCATATGCTAAATAATAAATTATTTAATTACTATGTATTTGTTACTTTTAAAGATATAAAAGACTTAGGAGAAAAAATACCAGTAGCGATTTTCCAAGACTATTATGATATTCATGAAGAAATGATGGAAGAGAGAAAAAAACAAGGTTTAGCTGGAAATTTAGAAATATCTAAAGAAAAGGTAAAAACATTATTTTATAATGACTTTGATATAAAAAATCCTAAAATTAAAAAGTTATTGGATGAAGTAGATAAATTACCAATTTTTTCTTCTCATGCTTTAGAAATTGTTAGAGAATATGCTATGCTTAATTTGAATAGGGATACTCTAAAAGAATCATTTCAGAATGCTTATTTTCTAAGAAATGAAGATTTAACTCAATTTTTTAAAATATTAGATGCAGCTATGGATGAAATGCCATCAGGTGCTTTGAATGGAATGACACCAAATCAAGTTAAAGAAATTAAACAGGAAAAAGAAGTTAGTCAAATTAATAAGGCTAAAAAATATATTAAGCAGGAAAATGCTTGTCTATCAAAGAAAGATGCTAAATTATTTTATAAGATATATTTTGCTTTATTGGAATTTACAAATAATAAGTACAAAATAAAGCCAGGTATGAAACTTTATAATCGTGAAGGGATTAATCCATATGAGATTAAAGATATAGTTGATAAATACTGGGCTAATAAAGAGCAAGTTACATTGGAGTTTTGTACTAGTAATCCCTATAAATTTAATGCAGAAGAATTAAAACTTGCTGGTGAATTTAAAAAGGGAATTAAAAATATTTTTATTATTTGCAATTATGAACTGGAATATGCAAGTTTTATGTATAATGATAAAGTATATATGGTGAAAGGTCTTAATGCTAATATTGATGAAATTATATCTTATGATAATCTGCCAGTTATGGTTACTACTTCTATTATTCCTTTTAAAGATAACTTGGTATATGATGGAATGTTATCCCAATATCCTATTAATTTTGGGCCTAATTTTGAAAAATTAGTTGAGAAAGATTATTCATCAGCTATGAAATATTATCATTTGTGATTGAAGGAGAAATTATGGAAAAAATAGAAACTAATTTAAAAGATTGTTACATACTAGAGCCAAAAAGATTTGGAGACGATAGGGGATATTTTTCTTCTATTACGAAAGAAGAATTAGAAGAACTTGGCTTTAAAGGCTTTTGTCAAAAGAGTGAATCTAAAAGTGTTAAAGGAACAGTTAGGGGTCTTCATTTTCAAAAAGATCCTTATTGTCAAGCTAAAGTAGTTTATTGTACTAATGGTGCTGTACTTGATGTTGTAGTTGATGTACGAAAAGATTCTCCTAGTTATGGACAATATACTAGTGTATTATTAAATCCTGAAAATGGTAGAATGCTTTATGTACCTAGAGGTTTTGCTCATGGCTTTGTAGCTTTAACGGATGATGCTATTTTTAATTATTTTGTTGATAATAAGTATATGCCTCGTATGGAAGGAGGCATTGCTTGGAATGATAAAATACTCAATATTCCTTGGGAAGATATCTTTAAGGAATATAATATAGAAAATCCTTTGTTATCAGCCAAAGATAGTAAGCGTTCTTCATTGGAAGATATTGATGCAATATTTTACAGAAGGCCTAGAAGATTCTTAGTAACGGGTGCTACTGGACAACTTGGTTATGATGTAGTAAGAGAGTTAAAGGCCCGTGGCGAAGATGATATTTTAGCTTTATCTAGTAAAGAGATGGATATTATTGATAGAAAACAAGTTATGAGTGTTATTGAAAACTATAAACCAGATGTTATTTTTCATTGTGCTGCTTGGACAGCTGTTGATAAGGCTGAGTCTTTTCCTAAAAATTGTGAGAATGTTAATGTTTATGGAACTAAAAATATTGCTGATGCTGCTTTAAAGGTAGATGCTAAGGTTATATACATTTCAACAGATTATGTTTTTGATGGTGAAAAAGATATTAATAGTTTTTATCTAGAAGAAGATAGTCCAAATCCTAAGAGTGTTTATGGAGTTACAAAATATTGCGGAGAAGAAATAGTAAAACAACTTCCTAAGCATTTTATAGCAAGAATTTCTTGGGTATTTGGAATAAATGGTAATAATTTCGTAAAGACGATGCTTAACTTAGCTGATAGTAATACTAAATTAAATGTTGTAGCTGATCAAATTGGAAGTCCAACTTATACCGTTGATTTAGCTAAAGTTTTAGTCGAAATGGCTTTTTCAGAAAAATATGGAACTTATAATGTAACAAATGAAGGTTATTGTTCTTGGGCAGAATTTGCTAGTTATATTATGGAAAGCAATAAAAAAAGTTGTCTCATTAATCCAGTATCAACTGAGGAGTATTATGCTTTTAAAGATATGAGCCATGTTGCTTGTAGACCTAAAAATTCTAAGCTTTATAAAGCCAAATTAGAAGAGAATGGTTTTGCAAGGTTACCGGGATGGAAAGATGCAGTAGATAGATTTTCTAAGGAACTACAAAGTAATAAAGTTTATACATATACTAAAAAATAAGATTTAGAATAATTATAAGTGTCAAATACTTGTTAGTTAATTAAATATTCCTATTTAGTTATATATTTTGATTAGAAAAAGTGTTAAAATGTATAGGTAAAATAGGAGGCAATAAAGTGTTAAGTTTCGTGATATGTGATGAAGATAAAAATTTTACTAAGATTTGTAAAATGGAAATTGATAGATTAATGATGAAGTATGATATCGATTATAATGTTAAGATATTTTATGATTATTCTGAAAAATGGAAAAATTTTGTTAGAGATGATAATAGTTTTAAAATCTATATATTAGATTATGAAACAAAAAATGCAAATGTTAGGTCAGGATTAGATGCTGCTAAATATATTAGAGAAGAGCTTGATGATTGGCAATCTATGTTAATGGTAATTAGTATTTCTAATCAATATAGATTAGATGTTCTTAATAGAAGATTATTATTAATAGATTTTATTTATAAATTTGAAAATTTCTTTAATAGATTTGATGGAGCTATTTCTATTGCTTTGAAAAATTATGATAGAAGACCTAAATCTTTGAAATATACTTATAAAAATATTATTTATAATATAGAATTAGGAAAAATTATATATATTGAAAAGGAACAGGATAGTAAAAGATGCATTATTAAAACAATTGATAATGAGGAGTATTACTATCCTAGTAACTTGGTTGTTTTACATAAAATATTAGATGAGCGTTTTATTAAGTGTTGTAGAAGTATTTTAATTAATAAGGAACAAATTGAAAGATATTGTTTTAAGAGTAATAAACTTATCTTTAAAAATAAAGTTGAATTAAATGCTATATCTAGGGACAGAAAAAAAGAAATTATAAAATATATTAGAGGCCTTGCATAGATAAGTTATTTATTGACACTGTTTAGCAATAGTGATACGATTTATTAAACAATTGATTGGGTATTTTTGATTCTATTGAGTGATAAGAAAGGATTTGAAGTTGCTATGACGGAGGCTAATGATATTGTCACTTTGTTAAAAGATGTAAAAAGCTTTATTAAGGATAATGATTATAAGATAAAGATTAATGATATTATAAAGAAAAAGCCCTCTTTTTATGATATGTATGCTTTGGATACTAAGCGTATTAAAGAAATTATTAATAGTATTGAGATAAGTGATTTTGAGTGTGACTTTGCAGATGTTACTAATGGTGAAATGCAAGTATTTTATGTTTTTAGAAAGAATTTGCATTTAAAGAGAAAAAATGGCAATTTGGAAGAAGTTAAGGTTTTTATAAATATTGGTATTTTTAAAGATAAGAAAGAGTTATTAGTTTCAAT
Source organism: uncultured Bacilli bacterium (assembly GCA_947594675.1). The sequence continues at coordinate 2,123 of CANQEF010000001.1, read as the reverse complement.
TCATAAAGTTAAGTATTCTGATTAGATAGAAAAATAATTATAAAAAGAAATCAAAAGTAATCTTTATGGTTTCTTTTCTTAATGATATTTAATATTAGAGGTTTATATGAAAAAGGAATTTACTAAAAAAGATTATATTATAATGAGTATAATTACAGGGATATATGCGGTAATATCGTTTATTAATTTAGGTTCTTTTGATAATCCTAATACTTTTATAAATATAAGTAGTACAGATGAAGTTTTAATTGAATTAGATGAGGAGACATATCTTAGTAAAATAAAGTATTTTGCAGGTAATAGGGTAGATGAGTATCAACTATTTTTATCTAAAGATAATATTTTATATGATAAGGTTATTGATTTGCAAGCAAGTGCTTTTAGTTGGCAGGAAGAAAAGATTTTTAAAAGTACTAAGTATTTAAGAATTGTTCCTAAAGATAATTTAACTCTTGGAGAATTTGCTATTTATGATAATTCTTCTAATAAAGTCGCTATTAAGAGTATAACTGTAAATAATAAAAGCATTTATGAATTAACTGATGAAGAGGATACTATTCCTAAACAGATAAGTTATATGAATTCAACTTATTTTGATGAGATTTATTTTGCTAGAACAGCTTATGAATATGCTAATGGGTTAAGGGCTTATGAATGGACACATCCACCACTTGGGAAACTTATACAAGCTATACCTTTAAAGGTATTTCATAAAATGGCACCATTTTATTATCGTTTAATGGGAAATATTGCTGGTATTTTAATGGTTTTAGTGATGTATGTTTTTGCTAAAAAGATGTTTAAAAAGCGCCTTATTGCAGTTTTGGCTGCTAGTCTTATTTCTTTTGATACCTTTCATTTTGTTCAATGTAGGATGGGAACAGTAGATAGTTTTTTAGTCTTATTTATTTTACTTTCATTTTACTATATGTATAATTTTATTGCAGAAGATAAGATAAAGGATTTATTTTTATCAGGAATTTTTTTTGCTTTAGCTGTTTCAACTAAGTGGATTGGGCTTTATGCAGGAGTAGCTTTAGCAATTATCTTTTTTACGCATATAATTAAGAATAAGAAGATTTCTTTAAAACTATTATTAAAAGCAACAGTGTTTTTTGTTATTATTCCTTTAACTATATATGTAGCTACTTATTTTATTTATCCTAATATTGAATGGTTAAATGAATTTAGTTTGACAGAAGTTGTTAGGCAAAATATTAGGATGTTTAATTATCATTCTTCTTTAAAAGATGATCATTTTTTCTCATCACCTTATTATACTTGGCCTTTTTCTTATAAACCAGTTTGGTATTATAGCAGTGATATACAGCCTAATTTGCATGCCGGTATAACGGGTGTTGGAAATATCATTATTTGGTGGATGGGAATTGTTAGTTATATATATTTATTAGTGAAACTTTTTAGAAAGAAAGATAGAATATCCTTTTTTATAGTGATTGCTATTACATTTATATATTTACCTTTTATTTTTATTAGTAGGGTTATGTTTTTATATCATTATTTCTCTATTTTACCATTTGTTATGTTAGCAGTTTGCTATCTTTTTAAGGATTTAACGGAAAAGATAAAGAAAAATTTCCCTCTTTATATATATTTGTTTTTAGTTATTTTGTTTTTTGTTATTTATTATCCAGCTATTAGTGGTATGTATATGCCTAAGGGTTATTTTGAATCTATTAAGATTTTTAAGACTTGGTATTTTTAAAAAAGTTTTAAAAAGTTATTTAGTGTGATATAATTTATAGGGATGTAATAGTTTAAAATAATTAGCTATATACTTTGAATAAAATGAGAGGAATGGTTGGTTTTAATGAAAGTAGTTTGTGTAGGTCATTCAACTTATGATACAACTTTAGCAATGAAGGAATATCCAAAGGAGAATGTAAAATATCGTGTTGAAAAACATATTGAGTGTGGGGGAGGCCCTGCTTCTAATGGGGCATATTTACTTGCTAAGTGGGGAATGGATGTTAGTATGCTTTCTATTGTTGGTAAAGATTATTATGGTGATAAAATAATTGAGGAGTTTAATAGTATTGGGGCTGATACAACTTTTATTGAGCAAAAAGAGGAATATCAAACATCAAGTAGTTATATAATTG